>JBDLIF010000024.1:0-14785 GCA_039714955.1 Pseudomonadota bacterium
GAACTATCATGCAGGCGGAATCACCAGACAGCCACTGCTGGTGCCGGTCACAGTGGCGGTGAGCAGCCGTGAGGCGGATCTGGCGGAGGCGAACAGTGGGTTGTTGGAAGGGCTTGGACTCGAGGTCTCACGTCTGGGACAGGATTCGCTGGCGGTCAGAGGGATACCCGCGCTGCTGCAAGGGGCGGATGCGGAAAAATTGCTGCGTGATCTGCTCTCCGACCTGGTGGTGTTCGGCAGCACCAGCCGTGTCCGCGAGGAGATCGACAAGGTGCTGGCCAGCATGGCCTGCCATGGTTCGGTGCGGGCAAACCGGCGCTTGACCCAGGATGAGATGAACGCCCTGCTGCGGGATATGGAGCGCACCGAAAGGGCGGACCAGTGTAATCATGGTCGTCCGACCTGGGTTCAGCTGGGTATGGCGGAATTGGATCGGCTCTTCCTGCGGGGCAGATAATGCCACAGTCACAGGGCCTGCCGCCCGCAATCTTTCTCATGGGCCCGACCGCCTCGGGCAAGACCGATCTGGCGGTCCAGTTGGTGGAACGCCTGCCCCTGGAGATCATCAGCGTGGACTCCGCCCTGGTCTATCGGGGTATGGATATAGGTACCGCCAAACCTGACCCGGAGACCTTGGCGCGGGCCCCTCACCGGTTGATCGATATCCGTGATCCCGCTGAGTCCTATTCGGCTGCCGAGTTTCGAGAGGACGCCCTCTCTGCCATGCGGGAGATCACGGCAGCGGGCCTTGTGCCTCTGCTGGTGGGGGGAACCATGCTCTATTTTCGTGCGCTGGAACATGGCCTGTCGGATCTGCCCAGGGCCGATCCCGCCATGCGTGCGAGGCTTGAGTTGGAGCTGCGGAACCTGGGGTTGCCGAGACTGCACCAACGGCTGTGGGAGCTCGACCCGAGCGCGGCGCAACGTATTCATCCGAACGATCCACAAAGGATCTTGCGGGCACTGGAGGTGATTGGGATAACCGGTCGGCCGCTGTCCGAGCTGCAGGCGGCCAGTCGGGGCGAACTTTTACCCTATCGGCTGCTCAAATTGGTACGCTCGCCCAGGGATCGGGCTCTCCTGCACCAGCGGATCGAAAAGCGCTTTCACCGGATGCTAGAGCAGGGTCTGGTCGATGAGGTCAGGCGGCTGCTGGAGCGGGGAGACCTCTCTCCGGAACTGCCCGCACTGCGCTCGGTGGGGTATCGCCAGGTGATCAAGCACCTGTTGGGGGAGCTCAGTTGGGAGGAGATGACCGAACGGGGAATTATCGCCACACGCCAGTTGGCGAAACGTCAATTTACCTGGCTGAGGGCCGATAAAGGGTGCTGCTGGCTGGATGAGGAGAGGGGGGATCTTCCGCGGCAGGCCTTGAGACTGATTCTACAGACCTTTCCTGATTTTGCGGGTTTTTTTATGGATGCATAGAAAGGCTTTCACAACACTAAGAAAATCAGTACATTGTGCTACACTCAGGATTGCGAAGCGGTTGGCGGGTTTTAGCGGGTACTCGTAGGCTGTTTACGCCAAGATATATTGAAGATAAATGATAATGACAATAAGGAGAAAGACCCATGTCTAAGGGGCAAAGTCTACAAGACCCTTTTTTAAATGCACTGAGGAAGGAACGCGTGCCGGTTTCCATTTTTTTGGTTAATGGAATCAAGTTGCAAGGGCAGGTGGAGTCATTCGATCAGTTTGTGGTCTTGCTGAAGAACAGTGTCAGTCAGATGGTCTATAAACATGCCATCTCTACCATTGTCCCAGCAAGAAACGTTCGCATACAACACACTAACGGTCAGGCGGAAGAACAATCGTCCACCGGCAACTTCTAAAATTATTACCCATAATCAATAGGGCTGGGCAGGCAGCAGTTCCCTGCCCAACCGGGTTCCCTATCTTCAGGTTTATCGCTTGAACCAGTTCCTCTATGTTTGAACGTCCTAAGTCGGGTGAGCGGGCGGTATTGGTGCATATCGATTTGGCAGGCGCCAGCGACCCTGACGAATTGGCGGAGTTTTCCGACCTGGCGGGTTCGGCGGGGGCGGAACCGGTTGAATTCATTACCGGTACTCGTCAGCAGCCGGATCCTCGCCTGTTTGTTGGGCGTGGCAAGGCGGAAGAGATCAGGCAGTCCGTCCTGGGGGAGGGGGCCGAGCTGGTGATCTTCAACCATGCCCTCTCACCCAGTCAGGAACGCAACCTCGAACGGGAGTTCGCATGCAGGGTCATCGATCGCACCGGCCTCATTCTGGATATCTTCGCCCAGCGCGCCCGTTCCTTCGAGGGTAAGTTGCAGGTGGAACTGGCCCAGCTGCGCCATCTCTCCACCCGCCTGGTGCGTGGTTGGACCCATCTGGAACGGCAGAAAGGCGGTATTGGTTTGAGGGGCCCGGGCGAAACCCAGCTGGAGACCGACCGCCGCTTGCTGAATCAGCGCATCGACCAGATCAAAAAGCGGCTGGGACGGGTGGAGTCCCAACGGGAGCAGGGGCGACGGGGCCGGGAACGGGCCGATATCCCCACGGTTTCCCTGGTGGGTTATACCAATGCGGGTAAATCGACCCTGTTCAATACCCTGGTGGGGTCCGGTGTCTATGCAGCGGACCAGCTGTTCGCCACCCTCGATCCCACCCTGCGGCGGCTGGAACTGAAAGGCGAGGGGGCGGTGGTGCTTGCCGACACCGTGGGCTTTATCAGTAATCTGCCCCATGATCTGGTGGCGGCCTTTAAATCCACCCTGCGGGAGACCACCGAGGCCTCTCTGTTGCTGCATGTGGTGGACACTGCCAGCCATCAGCGGGCCAAGTGTATCGTGGAGGTCAACAACGTGCTGCGGCAGATCGGTGCCGACGAGGTCCAGCAGATTGAGATCTATAATAAGATCGATCTGTTGGAGGATGTAAGGCCCCGCATCGATCGCAACGAGGCTGGCCAGATCACCCGGGTCTGGCTGTCCGCCCGTAGCGGTGATGGAGTGGAACTGCTGCATCAGGTACTGCGGGAGTTTTTTCGCCGTACCCATGTGCGTCAGCGACTGCGCTTGAGCGCGGAGGATGGTCGCTGGCACGCCCTGCTTCATCGGCGTGGCGAGGTTCTACGGGAATCCGGCACCGACACAGGGGGCTGGGAGATGGAGATCGATATGTCGGAGCGGGAGTTTCGCCGTCTGTTGAAGGAAGAGCCTGGTATGGCGGACTGTTTTTATGCATAGTGAAGGTTTACGTTCCCCTGAGTCCAATGGGCTGTTAGAATCCTTGCCCGCAATGACTTGAAGAATACTTTTCTGTCCCCATGATAGGGTTTCGTGCATCTGCCGGAAGTGGCGGAGCGCAGTATTTTCTCAGCTGATAAATTTGGAGCAATCAATGGCCTGGAATGAACCGGGTGGCGGTAATAAAGATCCCTGGAGCGGCAAAGGTGGCGACCAGGGTCCGCCTGATCTCGATGAAGTGGTAAAAAAGATTCAGGAGAAGTTTGGTGGCATCTTTGGTGGTGGTAAATCCCCAAAGGGGGGATCGACCGGTATGCATGGACCCGGCTCAAAAGGCATCGGGCTGATTGCAGCCGTTGTGTTGTTGGTCTGGTTGGCCTCCGGCATCTATATCGTGGAGCCGGCTGAACGTGGCGTCATTCTGCGTTTTGGCGCCTATTCGGAAACCACTCAACCGGGTCCGCACTGGCACATCCCCTATCCGATCGAGGAGGTGCTCAAGGTCAATGTAGATCAGATCTCCTCGGTACGTCACAAGGCCACCATGCTGACCCGGGATGAGAATATCGTGGATGTGGAACTGACCGTGCAGTCCCGCATCCAGGATGCGGCGGATTACCTGTTCCAGGATCAAAATCCGGACAAGACCCTGCGTGACGCCATAGAGACCTCGGTGCGCGAAATCATCGGTAAGAGCGATCTGGACTTTATCCTCACCGAGGGGCGCAGCGCCATCGCCGACCGCATCATGAAGACCGCCCAGGGCCTGGTCGATAACTATAAGACCGGGCTGATCATTACCAGTGTGAATACCCAACCGGCGAAGCCGCCCGAGCAGGTCAAGAGTGCCTTTGACGATGCCATCAAGGCCCGGGAGGACAAGGAACGCCTGGAAAACAAGGCCGAGGCCTATGCCAACGAAGTGATTCCCCAGGCCCGTGGCCAGGCAGCCCGTCAGATAGCGGACGCCAAGGCCTACCGGGATCGGGTGATCGCCGAGGCGGAGGGTGAAAGCAGCCGTTTCCTGGCGGTGTTGAAGGAGTATCAACAGGCACCCAAGGTAACCCGGGAACGGCTCTACCTGGATGCGGTGGAGACCATGCTGGGCCAGACGAGCAAGGTGATGCTGGATACCAGGGAGGGCAACAGCCTGATGTATCTGCCGTTGGATAAACTGATTGAGCAGGGCGCTGCCGGCATGGGCTCAGGTACGCGCGCCTATTCGACGGAAACGACCGGTCAGATTCCCAGGCGGCCTGAGCCCAGGGAGCCCCAACGCGGCAGGAGTGCTCGATAATGAAAAATTTGAAACTGCTGATCCCGGTTATCGCCCTGCTGGCGGTGGCCGTCTATGCCTCCGCCTTCGTGGTCAATCAGTGGGAGGTGGCGCTGAAGCTGCGTCTGGGTGAGATCGTCGACAGCGATTATGAGCCCGGCCTGCATTGGAGGGTGCCGGTGATCAACGACGTACGGAAATTCGATGCGCGTATCCAGACCCTGGATGCCCAGCCCCAGCGTTTCCTCACCATCGAGAAGAAGGACGTGATCGTCGACTCCTTCGCCAAGTGGCGTATCTCGAATGTGGCCCAGTACTTCCGTTCCACCGGTGGCAGCGAGGCCAAGACTTCGCGCCTGCTGGCCGAGCGGATCAACACCAGTCTGCGCGATGAATTCGGTAAACGCACCATCAAGGAGGTCGTCTCCGGTGAGCGTGCGGAGATCATGGCGTTGCTTACCAAGGACTCCGATGCCAAGGCCGCCGAACTGGGGGTCGAGATTCTGGATGTCAGGGTCAAGCAGATCGATCTGCCGCCCGAGGTCAGTGAGTCGGTCTATGATCGCATGCGGGCCGAGCGTGAACGGGTGGCCCGCGACCTGCGCGCCCAGGGTGGTGAGGCGGCGGAAAAGATTCAAGCCGAGGCCGACCGTGAGCGAGTGGTCATAGTGGCGGATGCCTACAAACAGGCCGAGCAACTGCGTGGTGAGGGTGATGGCAAGTCAGCGGAGACCTACGCCAGTGCCTACAATCAGGACGCCGAGTTCTACGCCTTCTATCGCAGTCTGAATGCCTACAAGAAGAGCTTCAGTGATCGCTCCGATGTCATGGTGTTGCAGCCGGATTCCGACTTCTTCCGCTATCTGAAGAGCCAACGCGGAGAATAGACAACCCCCCCGGGCTTTGGGAGAATACGCGGCGGCCCAAAACAGGGCCGCCTGACATGACCGGGATGTTCCCGGTTTTTTTATGGGATGCACAGATGTGGCATGATCTATGGGTTGCCTTGGCGTTACTGTTGGTGCTGGAGGGTATCTGGCCTTTCCTCAGTCCGGAGAGCATGCGCAGAATGGTGTTGCTGATCAGCCAACAGGACAACCGCGCGTTGCGTGTCAGTGGCCTGATCAGCATGCTTTGTGGCGTTGGTTTGCTCTACCTTGTTAATTGAACCTAGAATCCTCAGTTGACCGCTATGTACTGTGCTAATCGTGTTGAAAACACAAGCTTTATCGGTATTGAAGGGTTTTACCTATTGGGTGAGCAACGCTACACCGCGAATGGCACGCTTGTGGCGGCGCATGGCTGCGTTACAACTCCTTGCAATAGAAATAACTATTCCGCGTCGTTGTGCCTTGCCCTGCACCACCCCAAGCGCACCCTTCACGGTGTTCAACTGAGGATTCTAGGTTGACGAAATCGATGGAAAACGCACACTGGATATTGCCCGACGGTATCGATGAGGTGCTGCCTCCACAGGCGGGCATCATCGACCGCAAACGCAGGGAACTGCTCGACCTCTACCACAGCTGGGGGTACGAGTTCGTTATTCCTCCCTTCGTGGAGTTTCTCGATTCCCTGCTGACCGGAACCGGCAGCGACCTGGAGCTGCAGACCTTCAAGCTGACCGATCAGGTGAGCGGCCGCATGCTGGGGGTGAGGGCGGATATCACCCCACAGGCGGCCCGTATCGATGCCCATCATATCCGTTCGGAGGCGCCGACCCGGCTCTGTTATCTGGGCACGGTGCTGCATACCCGTTCGGATGGTTTTGCCGGCAGTCGCAGTCCCTTGCAGATCGGTGCCGAGCTGTATGGTCACGCGGGGGTGGAGAGCGACATCGAGATCCTGCGCCTGATGCTGCAGACCCTGGAGAGGACCGGGGTCCGGGATGTCTATCTCGACCTGGGCCATGTGGGCATATTCAAGGGCCTGGCACGGCAGGCGGGACTGAACGACGAGCAGGAGCGTGCCCTCTTCGAGGCCCTGCAGCGCAAGGCCCTGCCGGAGGCCGGCGAACTGCTGGAGGCCTTTGCGATTCAGCCGCAACATGCCCGGATGCTCTACCGTCTGGGGGAGCTGAATGGGGACAATGCCCTTGCGCAGGCGGCGGAAGTGCTGCGGGACGCCGATCAGCCGGTGCAGGAGGCGCTGAACTATCTCCAGGAGATGGCGGACCGGATTGCTTACTGGCTGCCCGAGGTGCCGGTGCATTTCGATCTGGCGGAGTTACGCGGTTACCATTTTCACACCGGGGTGGTATTTGCCGCCTTCGTACCGGGCAGCGGCAAGGAGATCGCCCGGGGCGGACGCTATGACCAGATCGGCAGGGTCTTCGGCAGGGCGCGCCCCGCAACCGGTTTCAGCGCGGATCTTAAGACCCTGATGTTGCTGGCGGAGCCGGCAAGTGAGCGGGATGATGTCGCGGTATTCGCACCCTGGAAGGATGATCCCGCGCTGCAGGAGCGGATTATCCAGCTGCGTGCCGAGGGCAGGCGTGTGATCTGTGGACTGCCTGGGCAACAGGGCGGAGCACGGGAGATGGGTTGCGGCGAGGTGCTGATCCAAAGCGAAACCCGTTGGGCGCTGAAACCAGTTTGATTTCCGTGCAAGCTCTGCAACAATGTTTTTTTTCTAGACCCTAACCAATAAGATATTCGAGATAAACCATGGGCAAAAATGTCGTAGTTATCGGGACCCAATGGGGTGATGAAGGCAAGGGCAAGGTCGTCGATCTGCTCACCGACAAGGCCACTGCCGTGGTCAGGTTTCAAGGCGGCCACAATGCGGGCCATACCCTGGTCATAGATGGTAATCAGACGGTTCTGCATCTGGTCCCCTCCGGTATTCTGCGGGAAAATGTGCGTTGCCTGATTGGCAACGGGGTCGTGCTCTCACCGGATGCCCTGCTGGAAGAGATCGATATGCTTGAGCAGGGTGGGATCCCTGCCGCAAGTCATATGGGTATCTCGGAGTCCTGTCCCCTGATCCTGCCCTACCATGTTGCCCTCGATGCGGCCCGTGAAAAGGCCCGGGGCAAGAAGGCCATAGGTACTACGGGCCGCGGAATCGGACCGGCCTATGAAGACAAGGTCTCTCGGCGCGGTATTCGTCTGGGCGAGATCTTCGACAGCGATCACATCAGTAACCGTCTGCGCGAGGTGATGGACTATCACAATTTCGCGCTGAAAAACCTGTTCGAATATGGCGAGGTGGATTATCAAGAGGTGCTGGATAAACTGCTGGCCCAGGCCGATCGTCTGCAGCCGATGGTGGAGGATGTCACCGGTACCCTGCACCAGCTGCGCAGGGAGGGTAAAAACGTGATGTTCGAGGGTGCCCAGGGGGCCTTGCTCGACATCGATCATGGTACCTATCCCTATGTGACCTCATCCAATACCACCTCGGGTGGGGCTGCCACCGGAACGGGCATGGGGCCGCGTTATATCGATTATGTCCTGGGGATCGTCAAGGCCTACACGACCCGTGTGGGGGCGGGGCCCTTCCCGACCGAGCTGTTCGATGCGGACGGGGATCACCTGGGTACCAAGGGCCATGAGTTCGGCGCCACCACCGGACGCAAGCGCCGCTGTGGCTGGTTGGATGTGGTCTCATTGAAGCGTTCGCTGGATATCAACAGTGTCACCGGTATCTGCATCACCAAACTGGATGTGCTGGATGGGATGGAGACAATCAAGATCTGTGTCGCCTACAAGCTCAATGGCCAGGAGGTCATGACGCCACCGGTGGGGGCGGATCGCTTTGAGGAGTGTGAACCGGTATTTATCGAGATGCCGGGCTGGCGGGATTCTACCGTAGGCGTGACGGAATATGCTCAGCTGCCGACGGCGGCACGGGACTATCTCAATAAGATAGAGGAGCTCTGCGAGACGCCCATCGACATCATCTCCACCGGGCCAGACCGGAAAGAGACGATCATCCGGCGCCATCCCTACGCTAGCTGATTTGCTGCCTTTCTTCCCCATTAGAGGGTGTCGCATAGAGCATAACCCTATACGGTCCGGAGATGGATTTCTCAAGGACATCCAGTAGGGGAAGATACCAAATTTGATCTTCCCGAAAGTAATCGCATACGAGTGATCGCGACCGTCGGCGGGAGGGAACCCGCCGCCGAGCGTACAGGGATGTATTCACAGCGTGTCGCGATCACTCGTATGCGATTACATATGCAACTATTGATATAATGCCCCTTCTTTCACAGCGTCTGCCCTATCGAGCTGACAGCGCTGTTCTGTTTGAATCGATCAGACAGTTTCCCTGGCCGGTGTTTATCGACAGTGCCCGGCCCATGGTGGAGCAGGGACGTTTCGATATTCTGGCCGCCGCCCCCTACAAGACCCTGATCACACGGGGAGGGATTACCGAGGTTTGGCAGGCGGGTTCTGTCTCCAGGTCCGATGCTGATCCCTTTGATCTGTTACGCGAACAGCTGGCATTCTCCGCGCGGACGGGAAATTCGGATCTGCCCTTTCAGGGAGGGGCAATCGGTTACTTCTCCTATGATCTTGCCCGGCGGATCGAACGTCTGCCTGCACTGAAAAAGACCGACCAACAAATGCCGGAACTGGCGATCGGGCTCTATGACTGGGCCCTGGTGGTCGATCACGAAGAGAGGTCCTGCTGGTTGGTCGGACAGGGCAGAGACCCGAAAACCCAAGAGAAATGGCAGCGCTTGATCGACCGCTTAAGCCAACCGCCCGAACAGTCGCATCGGCCTTTCCGCTTGCGCTCCACCATTCGGTCCAACCTCTCCCAAGCCGATTATCAGGAGCGGTTCGAGCGGATTCAAAGCTATATTCACGAGGGTGACTGCTATCAGGTCAATTTCGCCCAATGCTTTCAGGCGGAGGTGGAAGGTGATGCCTGGACGGCCTACCAGCGTCTGCGCAAGATTAATCCGGCACCGTTCAGTGCCTATCTCGAAACGCCCTTTGGAAATATCCTCTGCTCTTCCCCGGAACGTTTTCTACGGGTGGATCAGGGCAGGGTAGAGACCCGGCCTATCAAAGGGACGGTGGCGCGTGGCGCCAATCCGGCGGAAGACCGGCGCATGATTGAGTGGCTGCAGTCGAGCCCAAAGGATCGGGCGGAAAATCTCATGATCGTCGATCTGCTGCGCAATGACCTTGGCCGGGTCTGCAGGACCGGGAGTATCGAGGTCACAGGGTTGTTCGAGATAGAGAGCTTTGCCCGGGTACACCACCTGGTCAGTACCGTAGCAGGGGAACTGGCTCCGGAAGAAGATGCACTCAGCCTGCTGCGGGCCTGTTTTCCGGGAGGGTCAATCACCGGTGCACCCAAACTGCGTGCGATGGAGATCATCGAAGAGCTTGAGGATTATCGGCGTGGTGTCTATTGTGGCGCCATCGGGTATATCGGATTCGATGGCCGCATGGACACCAATATCGCTATCCGCACGCTGCTCAACAGGGATAACCGGATCAGCTTCTGGTCTGGCGGAGGGATCGTGGCGGATTCCAGGCCAGAGTCCGAATACCAGGAGACGCTTGACAAGGCGGCGGCGATATTTGCGATGTTGGAGTATCCCATAAGACCTGGCGATGAGTAAGGTGCTCAGGATGATTAATGCAGCTATCAATTTTTCAGCTGTTGCTCCGCCATCACCAGCCGTGTGTTCGACAGACGGTCATGCCAGGCAAGCTTTTCCGGGTCGAGCAGAATCCAGAGAAAGCCAAGACCAAAAACCAGTAAGGAGAGTATCGCTGCCAGGTGACGTTTGCAGGCGTCACTCCAACCCAGGGGGCTGCCATCCACCCGCACGAGTTTAAGACGCCAGGCCCGCATCCCAAGGGTCTGGCCTCCCCATGTCCAAAAACCGGTAAAGAAGGCCAGGGGAAGGAGTTCGAACAGGAAGAGCTGAAAGAGGATGAGTTGTCCCTCTGAGGGCATGCCAAAAGGCAGGGTGATCAGGGTGGTGGCAACGGCCATCAGGGCCAGCAGAAGCAGTCCGTCATACGCCATGGCGGCCAAGCGCCTGAGGAATCCTGGGGTGGGCATGTTGTTATCCGGGTTGGGAATCTCTGGGTTGCTCATGACAGGCTATCTGAGTACAAATTGCTTGATTTTTGGAGGAAAAACCCTAATAAAGCAGGGCAATCATCCGAATTTAAACAGCTTGAATTATATTCGACAATTGGATCGCCTTGTAAGGTATTCAATAGAAAATTCAGGGATGATGGAGGAGTTAGTAGAATAATATTGCAATCAACGCCAGCGCTTCTGGGATATGCAACTGTTTCACAACGCGCCTATATGGCGTAACGGCACCTGCACTAAGAGATGCGGTGTTTTAACAAGAAGAAAAAGAGTAATACAAAGGTAATCTTCGATACCCCTGACGAGGCGCCCATGGCGCCTCTTTTTTTTGCTTTTCAAAAACCCCATCAGATCTTTTATTGATTAATGATTACTGGACTGTTCTTGCGGGGCGGGAGAGAATGGAACAACCTCAAGGAAGATGGCATAAGAAAGAGAAATTAATACACGATGGATCACCCTGAAAGTACCAGACATCAAGTTTTGATATCACGTATTCCATTACCACTGATCTCCGTCTTTGTAGGTCTTGTCTGTGGGCTGCTGGCCTGGCTGATAATTGATCCTATCCAGGGTCGTGAACTGGGTGGCATCTTCCAGAGTGAACTTGAAAAACGCTTGGAGTTTCGTGCCGCGGACACCCGTCGAAGATTTGAACATTTCCTGTTGGATCTGGATTGGGCTACCCATAGCCTGGCGCAGAATTGGCGTTTGGTAAGACATGTCTATTCTGAAGACTGGGAGGAGAGTGCGCAGAAACCAATCGTCCATTTCAATGAGCCCATTCCCTGGATGGCACCGAATTTTCCTTTCTTGAGTTCCGTGGAGCCCAGTCATCTGATCCTGATGGATCTGGATGGCAGGCCCCGGGAAGTTTACCACCGTCAGGACCAGCCGTTCCCCATAGACAGAGCAATAGAGCTGTATACAGGTCAGCCCAAAGGGGTTACCACGACCCTCTGGCAAACACCCTATTTCATTAGCTGGGCGGAGATCATCCACGACACAGAGGATAAACGGGCAATCATAATGCTGGTAATGCCTATCGATGAGCTTTTTTTAAATACGTCTCAGCAATTTTCCGGCCTGGATGGCATTATCATTGGGCTGTTCGATGGTGACCAGCAACGCTTATTGTCGAGCAGTGACAGGCATAAGGTATGGCCAACCAGCCAACTTGACGATTGGCGGGAAAAGTATCTAGTGACCTCCCAGGCGCTGGCTATTTACCAGTCGCCAGATCGGAATATCCAGTTTTTTACCCTGGTCTCCCGGGCTAAAATGGAGTCGAAGATAACACAAATTCTAGCCAGTGTCCGGCGTGAACGCATCTTTGAGGCAGTCGTCTATGTGGTTGCCTTCACACTGACATTTTTCCTTATCTCGTCGAGGCTTACACATACTCTGCGCAGGATCTCAAGCTACTGCCAGAATGCCTTGGGAATCGAACAGGTTGTTCCGAAGCGTGGTAATCAATTGATGTTGTTGGAGAGTAACCTGATGGATCTCTTCCAGCAGGTCAGCTATGCCAGAGGTGAAACCCAGGTTGAACAGGAGCTTCGGATTCGCGAGTCAGAGGCATTGAAAAGCGCCTTTTTCGACACCTCATTGGACCCCATCATTACGGTAGACAATAAAGGTTTCATCATTGAGTCCAATACCACCGCGGTAGAAACATTTGGCTTTTCCAGGGAACAGATGCTTGGGCGGGCATTGGATGAAATGGTGATTCATCCGAAAGACCGGCCGCATATTCGTCAGCTTTTAACACGATGTCGTCAAAAGAGCGTATTACCCTCTCTGTGCAAATCGCAAAAGCTGACGGGGGTGGATGCCCAGGGTAAAGAGAAGCCTCTGGCATGTTCCGTCATGCCAATCCAGCTAAAGGAGCGAACGGTATTTACCGTCTATTTGCGAGATGTCACTGAATCTGAAAAGGCGGAGAGACAGATTCAGAGTCTGGCGAAATTTACCAGTGAAAATCCCAGCCCGGTGCTGCGTATCAACAATCGTGGTGTCATTATCTATGCCAACTTTGCCAGCGAACCCCTATTGCATTACTGGGGATGCGAACGAGGACAAACGCTACCACTCTACTGGCGCAACCTTGTCTTCGAAGCGCTTGAGGACGGTTTGAATAGAGAGTATGAGATCAATCTTGAGGGACAGATTGTCTCTTTGCTGCTGGCGCCGGTGCTCGAGCTGGACTATGTCAATCTCTACGGAAGGGATATCACTCAGGTGCGTACCGCGGAACAGCAGAGCAGGCAACACCAGTCGGAACTGGTGCATGTCTGTCGTGTCAGCACCATGGGCGAGATGGCGACCGGTCTGGCTCATGAGTTAAACCAGCCGCTGGCGGCCATCGTCAATTTCGCCAGTGGCTGCGTTCGAAGACTGCAATCGGGGATCGGCGGTGAAGCGGAACTGGTCGAAGCCATGGCGCAGATTAGCGTCCAGGCAGAACGGGCAGGTGAAATCATCAAGCGATTGCGGACCCTGGTAGGGAAAAGGCCCCATGAACACGCCGTTGTCAATCTGAATCATCTAGTATTGGAAGTAGCCTCTTTTGTCGAGTATGTTGCAAAGAAGCATCATGTAGATGTTGTATTACAATTGCATGAGGGTGGTTTACCGGTAGAAGTGGACCTGGTACAGATCGAACAGGTATTGTTGAATCTGGTACGCAACGCAATTGATGCAATGAAGCAGGTGGATCTGGATCAACGTAAACTTGAATTGATAACACGCAGGCTGGGAGAGAACCAGACGGAGGTTCTCGTTCGGGATACTGGCCCCGGTATTCGGGCCGATGCCATGGATCAGCTCTTCGATGCCTTTTTCTCCACTAAAGAGAGTGGCATGGGTATGGGTTTGTCCATCAGCCGCAAGATTATCGAATCGCATAACGGACAAATCTCCGCCAGCTCCGAACCGGGGAAGGGGGCGGAATTCAGAATGGTGTTACCATCCAACCCAAATCTGCAACTGATAGGATTTTGACCTATGAACAATAAACCGACAGTCTTCGTGGTTGATGACGATCAGGCAATGCGTAATTCATTGAAATGGCTGATCGAGTCAGTGGCCATGCAGGTTGAAACCTATGATTCAGCCGATGCCTTCATTCGGAGCTACTATCCCGGGCGTTCCGGTTGTCTGCTGCTTGATGTGCGTATGCCGGGAATGAGCGGCCTGGAGCTCCAGGAATATCTCGTGGAGCAGCAGATTACCATCCCCATCATTATTATCACTGGTCACGGTGACGTGCCGATGGCGATACGTGCAATGAAGGCGGGAGCGATTGACTTCATCGAAAAACCCTTTAATGACGAACTGCTGCTGGAGAGTATCCGGCATGCCCTGATATTGGATGAGCAACAACGTGATAAGCAGTCCCAAAGGGCGGAGATTGCCACCCGGCTGGCCCGTCTGACCCCCCGTGAACACGAGGTCATGGCCATGGTAACCGGTGGCAAGGCGAATAAGGAGATTGCATCCGCCTTGGGTGTCAGCGCCAAGACGGTCGAGGCCCATCGAGCCCGCGTGATGGAGAAGATGCAGGCGCTCTCCTTGGCGGAGCTGGTAAGAATGGCGATGCTGGCCAACATCAGTCTGGATGAGGTCGCAAGCGACACTTGACTCCGCTAGGCGCCTTGTTTCCCAGGCCTGCAGAAAACAACAGTGAGCCATCTACCGCGATCAGCCGATAAAAAGCGCGGTGTATTGGCCTGGGCCTTCTATGACTGGGCCAACTCGGCCTTTGCCACCACGGTGATGGCCGGGTTCTTTCCGGTTTTTTTCAAACAGTTCTGGAGCAGCGGTATTGCCGCAACGGAAAGTACCTTTCGCTTGGGTCTGGCCAATTCACTGGCCAGTATGCTGATCGTCTGTCTTGCTCCGATCCTGGGTGCTATAGCCGACCAGGCCGGGGTGAAAAAAGGCTTGCTATTTTTCTTTGCCGCCATGGGTATAGTCATGACCGGTTGTCTCTACCTGGTGGCGATGGGCAACTGGGTGGTCGCACTGGTGCTTTATGGTCTGGGACTGCTCGGCTTTTCCGGTAGTAATATCTTCTACGATTCCCTGCTGATAGCGGTAACGGAGAAGCCGAACTATGAACGGGTCTCGGCCTACGGTTTTGCTCTAGGATATCTTGGCGGAGGGCTGTTGTTTGCCTTTAATGTGTTGATGACCCTGTTCCCCGAGGCTTTTGGGCT
>JBDLIF010000025.1:0-14670 GCA_039714955.1 Pseudomonadota bacterium
ATCTATCGTAGACAGTAAAAGTTGTACATCCGTTCCCAGGATGTGTAGCTTGTCTTTCTCTCCGGTTCTCGGGACGAAGCCGTCCGCCATCAGGCAGATTCGCTCTTTTTCATCCAGCACGACGGTGCCGACTCGCTCCAGTTCGTCAAGAATGGCGCGGGGGGGAACGTCTCCACTGTGCTTTTTCACCAGTTCGCTGAATGAGTACTTGCCTGAATCGAAGGTTAGGTTGGCTGGATGGCCCTTTTTATCGTGGAACTGTTTGTCGCGCAGCCAGCCGGCGATGACCCTGGCGGCACGGTTGTACTGATGGGCAATGGCTGAGTCGTCCGGTGTCTTGATCTTTTGCAGACGGCTGACCTCTTTGCGGGTGAGGCCGGTAATCACCGAAACCCGGGAGACGCTCTGCTTACGGCCGGGAATACCGAACTCCTTGGTGGCCACATCCATAAAGACCCATCTACTGAGATCGGCAAAATCTCCATAGGTGTGTCCGTTGCGCAGCAGCAGACGTACCAGCGGCCGCAGCAGTTTCAGGATGGCCGCGGTGAGTGTTTTCCTTATCTCGTTGCTCATTGTTGCTTCCGTGGTTTTGTTTTATTTAAAGCTGACTGGAAGCTGGATTTACTCCCTGTCAGTACAGTTAACCCCCGCTCCTCATGAAGGTGTTATTTATGTCTCGTGATAATAGGGTTGGTCATGCCCATCCGGGCAATAGACCAGGCTCTTACGACCTGTATCCCCCGAATGCGCCCCGAGAGACCTCAATGCGGTTGATATTTTACCTCAGCCTATGGTTGGGAATCTAGTCCCAATTAAGCAAATAATCGAATTCTTCTGATTTTTGTGTGGGTTTTGGGGGCTGCTGCAACGGATGAGGGGCGTGTCGGAGCTCTATTTCACAATGGCATGTATAGAACCGGCCAAATATGGTAACTTCACGCGGTTTAGCACCACAGGAATCAAACGGATGTCGTTAGATCGTTCCGATGTAGAGAAGATTGCCCACCTGGCGCGCATGGCGCTGAAGGAAGAGCAGATCGCGTCCTATGCGGCGGATCTCTCCAATATCCTGGGCTTGGTCGAGCAGCTGGAGGCGGTGGATACCACGGATGTCGCGCCCATGGCGCATCCCCTGCATATGGCGCAACGCCTTCGAGCCGATGAGGTGACCGAGGAGAATCATCGAGATGATTACCAGGCCATTGCGCCCAAGGTCGATAATGGGCTGTTCCTGGTTCCCAAGGTCATCGAATGACGCGGTAATATGAACAGTTGCACAAGTCATTGCATGCAATGACTTTCCGTACGCTTAAATAGTTTCAGGTTATGCATAACAAATCGATAGTGGGACTGGGCGCCGCCCTGCGCGCCGGTGAATTCTCCAGCGTGGAGCTGACCCGTCATTTCCTCGCGCGTATCGAGGCGCTGGACGGGGAGATCAACAGCTATATCTCAGTTACCCCTGAGCGAGCGCTGGCCGCCGCTGCTGCGGCGGATGAGCAAATAAAAAATGGGGATGTAGGCCCATTGAGCGGAATCCCCATCGTGCAAAAGGACATCTTCTGCACCAAAGGCGTCCGCACCAGCTGCGGCTCCCGCATGCTGGACAGTTTTATCTCCCCCTACGACGCCACGGTGGTCGAGAAGCTCAATGGGGCGGGGGTGGTGATGCTCGGTAAGTCGAATATGGATGAGTTCGCCATGGGCTCCTCCAACGAGACCAGCTACTACGGCCCGGTGCACAATCCCTGGGACAAGACTCGGGTGCCGGGCGGTTCCTCCGGCGGTTCGGCGGCGGCGGTTGCCGCACGTCTGGCCGCGGCGGCGACGGGTACGGATACCGGCGGCTCGATCCGCCAGCCGGCGTCGCTCTGTGGGATTACAGGCATCAAGCCCACCTACGGGCGCATCTCCCGCTTCGGTATGATCGCCTTTGCCTCCAGCCTCGACCAGGCCGGTCCCATGGCTCGCAACGCGGAGGATGCGGCGCTGATGCTGCAGGCCATGGCTGGGTTCGACCCCAAAGACTCCACCAGCGTGGATGAACCGGTGCCGGATTACTCGGCGGGCCTGAACGATTCCCTTGCCGGACTGAAGATCGGCCTGCCGAAGGAGTATTTCGGCGCGGGGCTGGACGCGGAGGTGGCGGCCTCTATCGAAGCGGCCATCGGGGAGTACCAAAGGCTTGGTGCCGAGCTGGTGGAGATCAGCCTGCCCAACACCGCCCTGGCGGTGCCCACCTACTACGTGGTTGCCCCCGCCGAATGCTCCTCCAACCTCTCCCGCTTCGATGGGGTACGCTTCGGCTATCGCTGCGACGCTCCGAAGGACCTGGAGGATCTCTACAAACGCTCCAGGGGCGACGGCTTCGGCGACGAGGTGAAGCGGCGCATCATGATCGGTACCTATGCCCTCTCCGCCGGCTATTACGATGCCTACTATCTGAAGGCGCAGAAGACCCGTCAGCTGATCTCCGATGATTTCATCCAGGCCTTCAAGCAGGTGGACGTGATCATGGGTCCGACCTCCCCAACTACCGCCTTCGGCCTGGGGGAGAAGGCGGATGACCCGGTCACCATGTACCTGAACGATATCTACACCATCGCCACCAATCTGGCGGGGCTGCCGGGGCTTTCCATGCCGGTCGGGCCGGTCGATGGCCTGCCGGTGGGGTTGCAGATCATCGGTAACTATTTTGCCGAGGCCAAGTTGTTGAATCTTGCTCACCAGCTACAGCAGCAAACCGAGTGGCATCTGGCCATTCCGGATGGGTTTTAGCCCAGATCTTTACCCATATCTCAGTTAAGAAAAAAGTTTTCACACGGAGGCACGGAGACACGGAGACACGGAGAAGTAGAGATGAATGAGAATGAAATCGGAGGTATTGTCGTCGAATGTGCCGTAAAAGTGCATATGCGACTCGGTCCAGGTCTGCTGGAGACAGTCTATGAGGCTGTACTCTCTCGCCTATCGGATAAGAAAGTCGGCTATCTACTGAATTTTGGTGAGGCCTTGATGAAGGACGGTATCTCCCGAATCATAAATGGTAAACTGGAATGACCTCTTTAATTCTTCTCCGTGTCTCCGTGCCTCCGTGTGAGGCATTCTTTCGTTTCTATTTTTAAGGGCATAGTGCACATGCAATGGGAAATCGTCATCGGGCTGGAGATCCATGCCCAGCTGGCAACCAAATCGAAGATCTTTTCCGCGGCCTCCACCGCCTATGGCGCCGAGCCCAACACCCAGGCCTGTGTCGTGGATCTTGGCTTTCCAGGCGTACTGCCGGTGCTCAACCGGGAAGCGGTGAACATGGCGCTGAAGTTCGGTCTGGCGATCGATGCGGAGATCGGCAGCCGCTCGGTGTTCGCGCGCAAGAACTACTTCTATCCGGATCTGCCCAAGGGCTACCAGATCAGTCAGTTCGAGCTGCCCATCGTCGACAAGGGTGAGCTGACCATCGACCTGGAGGATGGCGGCAGCAAGCTGATCGGTATCACCCGGGCCCATCTGGAGGAGGACGCCGGCAAGTCCCTGCACGAGGACTTCCACGGCATGAGCGGTATCGATCTCAACCGGGCCGGCACGCCACTGCTGGAGATCGTCTCCGAACCGGACATGCGCTCCATCAAGGAGGCAGTGGCCTATGCCCGCAAGATCCATCAGTTGGTGGTCTACCTGGGGGTCTGTGACGGCAACATGCAGGAGGGTTCCTTCCGGGTCGATGCCAATCTCTCCATCCGTCCCCTCGGTCAGGAGGCGTTAGGCACCCGTACCGAGCTGAAGAACATCAACTCCTTCAGGTTTCTGGAAAGGGCCCTCAACTATGAGCTGGAGCGCCAGATCGATGTTTTGGAGAGCGGCGGCAAGGTCGTGCAGGAGACCCGCCTCTACGACGCGGACCGGGACGAGACCCGCTCCATGCGCAGCAAGGAGGAGGCCAACGACTACCGCTACTTCCCCGATCCGGACCTGCTGCCGGTGGAGATCGATGAGGCGCTGCTGGAGACCATCCGGGGCAAGATGCCGGAGCTGCCGGATGAGAAGCGCCAGCGCTTCGAGCAGGCCTATGGACTCAGCCTCAAGGATGCCCTGCAACTCACCGCCAGCCGTCCCCTGGCGGACTACTTCGAGGCGGTGGCGGCGACCGGCGCTGAACCCAAGATAGCGGCCAACTGGGTGACGGTGGAACTGGGTGGCGCGCTGAACAAGGCTGGACTGGATATCAGCCAATCGCCGGTGACGCCGCAACAGCTGGGCGGTCTGCTCGCGCGCATCGCCGACAGCACCATCTCCGGCAAGATCGCCAAACAGGTCTTCGAGGCGATCTGGAACGGCGAGGGGGACGCGGACGCTGTGATCGAGGCGAAGGGTCTCAAGCAGATCACCGATACGGGGGCCATCGAGGCGATCATCGACGATATCATCGCCAACAACCCGAAACAGGTCGAACAGTTCCAGGCCGGCCGGGAGAAGTTGCTGGGTTTCTTTGTCGGACAGGTGATGAAGGCCACCCAGGGCAAGGCGAATCCGGGGCAGGTGAATCAGATCCTGCGGGGAAAACTGAAGCCCTGATCGGAGAGCCAAAGTAGGATGCTGGTGAGTGTAGCGAACCGCATCTGTCGAGGAATCCGCGAATGATGCGGTTCGTACCTCACCAGCATCCTACATTTTACTTTTGCGACACCCTACAGAGGGGCTGGGATTCATGCTAACTGTGGAGTATCCGGTACAGACATTTTCAGTGATTCAAGACTGAGGAGATTATTCATGCGCACTGTTTCTGCAATTGGAGCGAAAGCAACCGTGTTGCTGATATTGCTTTTCCAGTCGGTCACGGGTTCGGCGGCGATCTGGCAGGATGAGACTATTTCCATGAAGGGTCTGGATGGTGCTGTCGGCTCCGTCTACTACCGTGCCCTGAGCGCCGATGAGGGCGCCCTGAGACAGGCCCTGGCCGCCGCCCCGCTGGAGTACACCTCCAGCCAGGGTGCCCAGATCAGCCTGCCCATGCCGGATGGGACCCTGCAGCGCTTTGAGGTGGAGAACTCCCCGATCATGGCCCCGGAGCTGGCGGCCCGCTATCCGGAGATCCAGACCTATCGGGTCAAGGGTATGGATGACCCGAGCGCCAGCGGCCGGCTGGACATGACCCCCAAGGGCTTTCACGGCATGCTCACCAGCAGCTCGGGTACGGTCTTTATCGATCCGGATCAGGCCGGCGGCTACCGCAGCTACCGCAAGCGGGACTATGTCCTGGCGCAGAAGGCCCTTACGGATGATCCGACAACTCCACACTGCCTGGTCGAGGATGAGACGGAGCTGGCGGCGCGGCCAGCCGAGGAGCTTGCCTGGCGCATCGAGAATCAACGACGCGTCTACCGCCTGGCGGTTGCCGCCACCGGCGAATATACCCAGTTCCATGGTGGTACGGTTTCTGATGCCTTGACAGAAATCATCGTGGCAATCAATCGGGTGAATCAGATCTATGGACGGGATCTGGCGGTCCAGTTTGTCCTGGTTTCCAACAATGACTCGGTTATCTTTACCGATCCGACGAATGATCCTTACACCAATGATGATGGATTGGCGATGCTGGACCAGAACCAAACAACTTTAGATAACGTGATCGGTTCGATCAACTACGATATCGGCCATGTCTTCAGTACCCTGGGTGGCGGCATTGCCGGAGTTGGCGGCACTTGCCAAACAAGCTTCAAGGCCAAGGGGGTAACCGGAAGGCCTGATCCTGTGGGTGACGCCTTCTATATCGATTTTGTCTCCCATGAGATGGGACATCAGATGAGCGCAACCCATACGTTCAACGGCACTACGCTCAATTGTGCTGGTGTAAACCGGATCTCTGAGAGTGCGGTAGAGCCGGGTAGTGGTTCCACGATCATGTCTTATGCGGGGATATGCGGAGGGGAAAATCTACAGAATTTTGCTGATGCTACGTTTCACTCTATGAGCATTCAGCAGGTTGTGAGTTTCATTACCTCAGGGGGGGGAGCGAGTTGTGGTACGCTTTCCGCCACTGTGAATAGTGCGCCGATCGTGGATGCCGGTATGAATTATACCATTCCCGCGGAAACGCCATTATTCCTGTGGGGTAGCGCCACGGACGTTGACGAAGATATCCTCTCCTATCAGTGGGATGAGATGGATATTGGCGGCGACGATTTTGCAACCGATGCCAATACCATTGGTACCGACCTCGTTGGTAATCCTCTGTTCCGTTCGTACCTGCCAAAAAATACGCCATTGAGGGTGTTCCCGCGTCTCATTAGTCTGCTGGCTAATACCAGTGACATAGGAGAGACTTTACCGACAACCAGCAGGACGCTCAATTTTCGCCTGACGGTGCGCGATGGTGAATCCGGTGTTGGCGAGGGTGATGTAAAGGTTTCGGTGATCGACACGGCAGGACCATTCACTGTCATTGAGCCGATTACAAGCGGTCTTTCAGATGGTCAACCGATACCAATTACATGGAATGTGGCGAATACTGACCAGGCGCCAATCGATTGCGCCAACGTGGATATTTACCTACTGACCTTCAGCAATGATATGAGTAGTTATTGCGAGAGTGAATTGGCCTTGAATACTCCAAATGATGGCGACGCGTCGCCGGTTTTGCAGAATGGCATGGGAACGGACCAGGGGCGTATACGGGTAAGCTGCAGTGACAATATCTTTTTCGATATCAACAACAGCAACCTGGTGATTAAAGCAACGACACAGGCGGGTACGGACTGCGTCAGTACGGACGGCATAGCCTTGGAACATGGCACGGTCTTCAATGATGCCGGTGAAGGAACGACAATTCTTCCTCCGCCGGAGGATGGCGGCGGTGGTGCTCTGCTCCTGCTGCCGCTTCTCCTGGGCCTGGGTGCCGCTGGTCGGGCATGGGATCAGGCCAGGACCAGACCGCCCCACGCCTGATATCTATTGCGCCTGTTTCAGGCAGGCGTCAAGCACCAGCTGGTTATATTCCCTGGCGTACTCCTGGGCCGCCTGCAGCAGCCTCAGGTGCACATCGCCCAGCACCGCATCGGTCGAGCCCTCCACATAGCGCAGACCGCAGAGGGTTTCTACCCTCTCTCTGGACTCCTCCGGCACCCCGGGAATGCTGGGCGCCCGGCTCGCCATCGCCAGCAGCCGTTTGTCGCCACTCGCTATGGCCTGTTGGGCATCCCGGACGGCATCGGCCTCCTGCAGCCAGCTCAGGGCGGTGACCGCTTCCCGCTCCTGGGGTGAGAGACTGGAGAGATCGATCCGCTCCACCTCCTGGCAAGCGGTCATGGATAGGGTGATCAACAAGGCTGGGATGATTCGTTTCACTCAACTTCCTCTCTTCTGTATTTGCCGATGGCTAGTCCTATGACCCATAGTAATGCGCCGCTCAAGCCCCCGTAAAGGTGCGCGTCGACGATGACACGGCCCTGTGCGACGGTTTCGCTGCCGGGAATGGGTCCGCTGGTCTGCTCCCAGAGCAGTTTTGCCATCAGCAGCCCCAGCAGGATACTGCTGGAGAGGGGATGGGGTTTCATTTCCCGCAGCAGGGACCAGAGCAACACCCCATGCAGTACCCCGGAGAGGCCTCTATACCAGGCGATGCCTGGGCTGAACAGATAGAGACCGAGGGAGATCCCCAGCGTCAGCAGTAACAGTCCACCAATGCAGACGCTAAGCCTGGAATCCTGCCTGAGAAACAGCTGCCAGATCAGCCAGAAACCCAGCAGATTCATCAACAGGTGGCCCCAGCCCAGATGCATCAGATGGCCGCTCACGAGACGCCAGGGCTCGCCGCCGCCAATGGCCTGACGCTGGTACTCCAGGGCCGTCTGCCAGGTGGATGGCATGAGCATCGGCAGTAGCAGTAATCCTGTGATAATCAGTGGGCAGAGATAGGGCCGTAATTGCATGGGTGGTCAACTGCGGTTTCTAGGTTCAATTCCCGGCGCAGACCGGGCAGTGGGGGTCGGCCTTCAGCCTCAGACTGCGCCACTCCATGTGCAGGGCGTCGAGGATCAGCAGCCTGCCGTTCAGGCTGGTGCCGGCGCCGGTGAGCAGCTTGATCGCCTCGGTGGCCTGGATGCTGCCGATGATGCCCACCACCGGGGCCAGCACCCCGTTGGCGGTGCAGGTTTCGTCGACCTGGCCATCCTCCGGGTAGAGACAGTGGTAGCAGGGACCGCCCGGCTGACCGAGAAAGACGCTGACCTGGCCCTCCAGGCGGATCGCGGCGCCCGAGACCAGCGGGGTGCGGGCCGCATAACAGCCGGCATTGATGGCGAAGCGGGTGGTGAAGTTGTCGGTGGCATCGACCACCAGGTCGGCAGCGGCGATCTCGGCCGCCAGTTCCGCCTCGTTGAGGGGGTGATCGATGGTCTCGACCCCGATCTCCGGGTTGAGTGCCAGCAGGGTCTGGCGGGCTGATTCCACCTTGCTGGTGCCGATACGCGCCGTGGTATGGATGATCTGCCGCTGCAGGTTGCTCAGATCCACCTGGTCGAAATCGACCAGCACCAGCTCACCGACCCCGGCGGCCGCCAGATACATGGCTACCGGTGCGCCCAGCCCGCCTAGACCGACGATCAGCACCCGGGAGTCCAGCAGTTTTTGCTGTCCCTCGACGTCGATGGAGGGCAGCATGATCTGGCGGCTGTAGCGCAGCAGTTGGTCGTCGTTCATGGGATGTTCCTGGTGGCCCGCATTTCTCACAAGGCGGACCCAAATGCATTGAAATTGTGCTGTGAAACAGGTGGTTATCGGGAATGATAGATTGACCGAAGATTCCGAACCCTTGTGAGAAGTGTGGGCTAGCCCAGGAACCTTAATGGATCAGAGATACCTTCGCCAGTGCTCAGGACGCGGGTCCCGGCAGCTGTGGTTCAGCCGCTGATAACGGTCAGCGAATATTTTGCGGGTACATTTAGAGTCGCTGTGGTTGCAGCCCTGGTTGGCCCGCTGGGTCTCTTCGGTGTAGTAGTAGAGGGCGCGCTTCAGCCGGTAGATCAGACTGTTATCGATGTGCAGCCCTGTCGCCTTGAGGCCGGACTCAATCTGTTGCAGGCAAACATCCAGCAGGTGGTAGCTTACCTGCAGGTGGAGTGGGTTGGCGGGGTTGACGCGGACTATACCCTCGATGTCGGCCAGCAGCAGGGCGGCTGTCTGGGCCTGGTTGGGGTCCGGGTGAAGTTCAATAAAGTGAATGTCCCGGTGCTTGATGAAATCGATTGTGTCGTCCATAAGACATTATCCTAGCCAATGTAGGGAAATAATCAAGCAGCCAACTGTTTCATATTGATGATTCTCATTGACTTACCCTCTCTGATTTCACTCAATGTGTCTGGTTTTTAGAGGCTGAAGGGAGTGTAACGGTTCCGTCTAACCCGGCTTTGCCGGATTAAATTTGGCAAAGTAGGACTAATCCCAGCAGTGAAACGGTCAGCTACATCGGCCTTCAGTGATCCGGTCATGCCCAGCCAGGTCCTGGTAGGTTCGGATGGCGTTGAACCCCCCCTGTCTGAACAGATCGCGAACCGCGGGTCCCTGGTCGAACCCGTGTTCCAGCAGCAACCAGCCGCCGGGCTTCAGGTGCGCCCCGGCTTGAGCGGTAATGGTACGGATATCTCTCAGACCGTCATGCCCCGCAATCAATGCGCAGCGCGGTTCATGGGGCAGGTCCCCCTGGTTCAGGTGAGGGGCCTGCTCCGGGATATAGGGCGGGTTGCTGAGGATCAGGTCATAGCGGCTATCCGCCGGCAGGGCGCTGAGCCAGCTGCCCGGATGCAAACTGACATTGCTCAGGCCCAGGTTCAGCGTATTCTCCCGGGCGATCCGCAGCGCCTCCGCGGAGTTGTCTGTTGCCTGTACACGGCAATCGGGACGCTCGCTGGCCAGGGCCAGGGCGATGGCGCCGCTGCCGGTGCCCAGATCGGCAAGCATTGGAGAGGGTATTTTCTCCAGATGCGCCAGAGCCCGTTCTACCAGCAGCTCTGTCTCCGGGCGGGGGATCAGGGTGGCTGGCGAGACCTTCAGGGCCAGGGACCAGAACTCCCGCATGCCGGTGATGTGAGCAATGGGTTCGGCCCGCAGGCGGCGTTCGATCAGATCCTGGTAGCTGCCAACTTGCCGTTTGGTCAGGATCTTGTCTGGCCAGGCGTAGAGAAAGCTGCGGGGCTGGTCGAGCAGATGGCAGAGCAGCACGGCGGCCTCCAGTTCGGGGGAGCCGTGAGGGAGGGCCTGGAGTGATTCCGCGGCCTGTTGGAGTGCCTGTCGGATGGATGTCACGTGCTGATTATACAAACGGGAATCAAAAGTATTTCTGATTGACGGCGATCCACCTGATTGATGAGGACGCCGTAGATCCATCCATGGAGGCTTGACGGCAGCGTCCCTGCTGCCGACACCTCATTAATCAGGTAGATCGCCAACATCGGGTAATGGTATGCATGATCGGCCAAGATCAGAATGATGTAGGAGCACCCCATGGGTGCGATCATGCGGTTGCCAAGCTGGATCAGATGGTCATTCCTCGCGGGCGTGGCCCGCTCCTACAAACGCATTGACATCAGCCATCACTCACCGCTGCCAGCTCTTCCGCCTGATGCTCCCGCAACAGGGGATTGATCACTTGTTCCAGCCCACCGGCCATCACCTCATCCAGCTTGTAAAGGGTCAGGTTGATGCGGTGGTCGGTGAGACGGTTCTGCGGAAAGTTATAGGTACGGATACGCTCGGAACGGTCGCCGCTGCCGACCTGTAACTTGCGTGTGCTGGCCTGCTCGCTGGTGACCGCCTCCTGGGCCTGTGAGAGCAGTTTGGCCTTCAGCAGGGACATGGCGCGGGCCTTGTTCTTGTGCTGGGAGCGTTCGTCCTGGCACTCCACCACGATGCCGCTGGTCAGGTGGGTGATGCGTACCGCCGAGTCAGTCTTGTTGACGTGCTGCCCGCCAGCGCCGGATGCCCGGTAGGTATCGATGCGCAGTTCGTTGCCGTTGATCTCCACCTCATCCACCTCTTCGGCCTCCGGCAGGATGGCGACGGTGCAGGCGGAGGTGTGGATGCGCCCCTGGGACTCGGTCTCGGGCACCCGCTGCACCCGGTGGGCGCCGGATTCGAATTTCAGCTTCGAGTAGACCGCGTTGCCAGTGATGCGGCAGACGATCTCCTTGTAACCGCCATGCTCGCCGGGGCTTTCGCTGATGGTCTCGGTCTGCCAGTTCTGGGTCTCCGCGTAACGCAGATACATGCGATGCAGATTCCCGGAAAACAGGGCCGCCTCAGCGCCCCCGGTGCCGGCGCGGATCTCCAGAAAGATGTTGCGCTGGTCGTTGGGGTCGGGTGGAATCAGCAGCAGTTGCAGCTCCGGTTCCAGTTCGTCCCGGGCCTGCTCGGCCAGCGCCAGCTCCTCCCGGGCCAGTTCGGCCATCTCCGGATCGCTGAGCATCTCCCGGGCGCTTGCGATAGCGTCTTCAGTCTCGCTGTAGCGTCGAAAGGCCTCGGTCAGGGGTTCGAGCTGGGCATACTCCCGGCTCAGATCGCGGAACAGGTTCTGATTGCTCTGGGTGTCGGGATCGGCGAGCAGGGCGGTGATCTCTTCGAATCGCTCGGCGATATGCTCCAGCTTGCCGCGCAGTGAAGATTTCATGATTTTTTATTTATTGTCTTCAATTGGAAAATGGTATTGGCAGCCTCCAGCAGCTCCATCTGGCCGTTGAAACCAGCCTGACGCAGCTGGGAGCTGGGGGTGTGCAGCAGTTTGTTGGTCAGGGTATGGGCGAGAAACTGCATCGCCTCCTGCGGGGACTTACCTCTGTTGAGTTGTTGCAGGGCCTTTTGCAGGACCTCATCCCGTAGTGCTTCCGCGTGGCAGCGGTAGTCCTGGATCAGCTCGACCGCATCCAGGGAGCGCAGCCAGCCCATGTAGTCGTCCACATAACGCTCGATAATCTCTTCGGCCTGATCCGCGGCCTCCTGGCGTGAGCGCATGTTCTCCTGAATGACCTCCTGCAGGTCGTCCACGCTGTAGAGATAGATGTCGCTGAGTTCAGCGACCTCCGGCTCGATGTCACGGGGCACCGCGATATCCACCATGAAGATGGGCCGGTGCTTGCGCTCCTTCAGGGCGCTCTCCACCGCGCCCTTGCCCAGCACCGGCAGGGGACTGGCAGTGGAGGAGATGACGATATCCGCCTCGGACAGGTGACCACTCAGTTCGGTCAGGGCGATCGCATAGCCCTCGAATTGCGCGGCCAGGGTATGGGCCTTTTCCACCGTGCGGTTGGCGACGATGATGCGGCCTATGCCATTCTGGTGCAGGTGACGGGCGGCCAGTTCGATGGTTTCGCCGGCGCCGATCAGCAGGGCGGTCTGTTCCGAGAGGTCGCTGAAGATCTGTCGCGCCAGGCTGACCGCGGCGAAGGCCACGGATACCGGGCTGTTGCCGATCGCGGTGTCGGTGCGAATCTGCTTGGCGACCGAGAAGGTATGCTGAAACAGCTTGCTGAGAAGCTTATGGGTGGTGCCGGCGTCGGTGGCGGTCTGAAACGCGGCCTTGACCTGACCGAGAATCTGGGGTTCGCCCAGCACCAGGGAGTCGAGTCCGCAGGAGACCCTCAACAGGTGTTTTACCGCCGCCTGATCCATGTGACTGTAGAGGTAGGGGCTGACCCGTCCTCTCTTCAGTCCGTGAAAACCGCTGATCCAGTCGGCTATGGGTTCATGATCCTCCTTGCTGAGGGTGCAATAGACTTCGGTACGGTTGCAGGTCGAAAGAATTACCGATTCTTCCACCGCTGGGTGTTCGCTGAGACTGCGTAAGGCTCCGGCAATGATATCCGGGCCGAAGGTCAGCCTCTCCCGGATCTCCACCGGTGCGGTTTTATGATTGAGTCCCAGCGCGAGTATGGACATGAAGGTCTTGCCAGCAGGTAGGTTCAAGAGGCGAAATTTTGTTATATCAAGATGTTAAATTCAAGTTTTGCAGGTGAAGTAACACGCATAACCGGCACATTGTAAAGCCGGCCGGCAGATATCAGACGTTAAATGTGGCCGGTCTAGTACTCCATCAATACAGCCTTGACGCAGCACGAGTAGTGCGGGATGGTACATGTATGTTTTTTTTCATTCCGCTTGATCTCAATCAAGTATCCTCTCTTTTTTAGATTAAAAATCCTAATGTTATGGAAATTCCTAGTTGCAGCTATGTGGCTTTATCTGATACAAAGCGTGCACAACGGCGCAAGCTGTTCATTAGAAAAGCTTAATTCAGTAATATACCGACGGTGTTATCGATATTCGAGCCGTCTGCCAGAGAGGATAATCTATGCAAGTGCGTAAGCTTGTTGCTGCTCTCGCAGCCCTTCCCGTTCTTTTTACCGCTCAGGCTTTCGCCGGGGTGTCAAAAGATCTTCCCATGCCTTCAGGCACACCGACCGCGAAAGAGATCGCCGATCAGGTCTATTTCGTGAACCACTTTTATGCCCTGAAGAATTTTGGTATCACTAACAACAACAAGGATCCGAAACGCAGCAGGAAAGCCTCGCCAGGTAATATCACCGTGTTGGTGAACAAGTCCGCCGGCAAGAAACCTGACACCATCACGGTAGAACGCTATCTCAACAATGATTACAGTGATGGCTCCACCAATGCCCAGGATATCGCTATCTTCCGTTCCGGCAAGCTCAAGGGCACGGGTATGCTCATCACCGACTATGTCGATGACAACAAGAGCCAGGCCTACTCCATCTGGCTGCCGGCCCTGCGTAAGATCCGCCGGTTTGCCGAGCCCGCCCACGACGACGCCTGGGGTGGCACCGACTTCACCTTTGGTGATGTGACCCTGCGCAAGCCGCAGCATGAGACCCACGAACTGCTGGGTACCGAGACCTTCGACGATTGTCTCGGCGGCATCGCCAAGGCGGAGGCCAAGAACAAATACCTGCCCAACCCACCGGATGCCTCCTGTGATCATAAGGGTAAAGAGGTCTACAAGCTGAAGAGCACCACCAAAAAGGGAAACTGGTGGTATGACAACAGGGTCAGCTATGTGGATACCAAGACCTTCGCGGACTACCGTACCGAATTTTTCAAGGGTGGTAACAAGATCAAGGTGATCGACCGTGACTGGGAGAGTCTTGGTCAGGACGATCCGCGTGCGCAGTCCTGGAAATACTGGTATGGCAAGACCTTTGCCACAGGACACGAGACCTGGGCGGTGATCCCGAAAGAGATCGTGCAGTTCAACCAGGGTTGGGACTCGGAATTCTGGTCTGAAAAGACCTTGCGTAAGATCAAGCGTTAAACAGTCAATCGGGGTGCATGCAAGATGCACCCCTTAAAAACAACAGAGGCTGATATCTACTGATATCAGCCCGCACACAGCCGGCGAAAAGCAGATCAACTCAACTTGCCGGTTGAACCAATGAGGTAAGGGAGAAATTTAAGATGTTCAAACGTTCCGCACTCTATCAGTCCATGTTGCTCGCCCTGGTGCTGCCAGGCGTAGCAATCGCCGAGGCTGAAATCGAAGTCAGTGGCTATATCAAGAATGAGACCGCTGTTTTTACTAAAAGTGGCCAGGTTACCGGTATAGAAAAAGACACCTATGATCTAGAGGGTCACGACAGCGGTGACCTGTTGAAATTCGAGAACTCGGTC
>JBDLIF010000026.1:0-14206 GCA_039714955.1 Pseudomonadota bacterium
CTATGGAGCGATAGGTTTTGCCCTGTTTTTCCTGCTCTTCTGGGTGCGCGCCATAAGCCAGAACAAGCTGGCGAGAAAATTGGCGGAGACCGGCAGGGCGCTCTCATCGGTGCTGGATGATCTGGAGCCGGTAGAGGCCCTGCAGGCCGCGGCGGTGATACAGGAGGAGGATAGGGAAGAGGGCGCTGACGAAGAGGCGGCTATCGCAGCCGAGGAGCAGCCGGCTGAACCGACCGCACAGATCATCGACCGTGCCGCACGGGAGCGGCTGAGCCAGCGGGTGGCGGATTTTCAGGCCGACTTTGCGGAGGTGCGGGAAGGGGTCGGCATGCAGCAGAATCTGCTGCGGGGCGCCATGGATGCCAGCCGGGAGCGGGGCGGGCAGCTGGATGAGGCGATCTCCCAGGAGCAGGCACGGATCGCTCGGGTGGAGGGCCTGCGCGGTATGCAGGATGATCTGGAAAAGAAGCATGTTGAGCGCCAGCACCATCTGGATCAATGCGATTTGGCCGGCGAGCTGATTCAGGGCGCCATGCGGGAGGTCTCATACCAGTTCAACCATAAGGTCCGTGACCTGGTGAGTAAGACCCTGCCGCTGTTTACCGAGCACCGCTATGAACATCTGCAGATCGATGACGATCTCACCGTACGCGCCTTCTCCAGCGAGAAGCGCGATTTCATGGACCTGGAGGAGATCTCCAGCGGTACCCAGCGGCAGATCATGCTGGCGGTACGCCTGGCCCTCTCTCAGGAGCTGGTTGGACGGGCGGTGAAGGCCAGTCAGTTTCTGTTTCTGGATGAGCCCTTCGCCTTCTTCGACCAGGCGCGTACCCGCAGCTCCCTGACTGTCTTGCCAAGCCTGAGCGAACAGCTGAACCAGATCTGGATCATTGGACAGGAGTTTCCCTTGGACCTGAAATTTGACCATCACATCACATGTAACCGGGAATATCAGACCATCCCGCCGGTTGAACCTGGGTTGAAGTCTGATCGATAGAGGAGGAGAGAATAATGCGCCGACTGTTTTTTCTGACACCCGATGTGAACTCCTGCCAGGCCATCGTGCAGGAACTCGAGGCTAGCGGGGTGCCGGAGCGGCATCTGCATGTGATCGCGAGCATCGAACAGGCCCTGGACGATCTGCCCGAGGCCGGCATATTGCAGAAGACCGAATTGTTGCATGGTATCGAGAAGGGGGTTGGATTGGGTGGCACCGCCGGCATGCTGGGAGGCCTGCTGGCGCTGGCCTTCCCACCGGCCGGGATCGTGCTGGGTGGTGGCGCCCTGCTGGCCGGAGCCGCTGCTGGCGCAGGATTTGGCGCCGTGGTCACGGCCCTGATGACGAGTCACGAACACAATCATGACCTGGATGCCTTTCAGCGGGCCATCGAGACGGGCGAGATCCTGCTGATGGTGGATATACCTAGAGGCCAGGTGGACAAAACCAAGGAGTTGATCCTGGGGCATCATCCGGAGGCCAAGATCGGGGTGGCGAAACTGATCGAATCTTGAGTTATTAGGGTCGCGGAAAAAATGTTCTCACACGGAGGCGCGGAGACACGGAGAAAAAGAGAGGAATGAGCTGGCAGCTGCTGCTTGATAGCGGCCCTGACTTCTCAAAAAACCCGTGCGGAAATTCGGTAGATGCCATGAGGGGATATTTGAGCTAAGCCTTCCTTCTCGTTCCCACGGTCCTCCGTGGGAACCAGGCATAATTTAGGACGTCAATTATTCAGGATAATTTGAGTATGAAAGATGCACTGGAACGCCAGACCACTACTTTTTCGATCAAAGATGAACATGGTGAAAGAAGTTCTATTTCAATTGAAAAATGGGCAGCCGATCTACTTACGATAAATATCGAAGACATTCACGCATGGGTGCAAGATACATATAATCGAGCGGTAGAATACAATGAAAAAAAAGGTTTGAACTATGGTCGAAGACAGGTTGGTGACTTAGTAAGGCAGCATGCGTATAGAGAAGCAAACAAATATAATGATCTCTTTAATTCTTCTCCGTGCCTTTGTGTCTCCGTGTGAGGCAATTCTTTCATGTCAAGGTATGGATTATAGCGACTCATGGCTCGACGGTCTGTGGCTCAGCCTCGCTAGATAGATGAGGAAAATAATCACCTTTGCCGCCTTCACCATGCTGGTGATCCGCACCTCTACGGCCCTGGCCGACTCTATCACCCTGGACGAAAGTGAAGCCTATGGAGATACGCGTTGGGGTGTAATCCCCTACGCGTTTGCCACTGAAACCCTGGGAACCGCGCTAGGCGTAGCCACCTTCGTGGGAGGCATCAAGCAACCCCAGTCCAGTCTTACCGCGGCCGCATTCAAAACCAGCAATGACTCCTGGTTGGCGGCGGGTTCGTTGAATAATTTGCGCTTTGACGGGCTGGACAGAGGGTTCTTCAATATCTATGCGCTGAGCGCCCACTACACCGACCAGCGCTTCTATGACAGTACTGACCGTACAACGATCGACAGCGCAGGTTCCAACGACTCGCCAGCAGACGATTTCCTCTCCGGTACCAGCAATGATCTGCATCTGGAGCTGTCCGTCCGTTATCCGTTACCGATCGGCGCAGCCAGGGACAATCCACTTACCCTGTACCGAACCCGTAAAGGCTTGCTCCTGTCGGATCCCCAGGGCGGTGATGAGTGGAACCCCCTGAAGCATGGCAAGACCCTACTCGGCGCCCGCTATTTTCACCGTTACCGGGATCTGCAGGAGATAGACCAGGAAGAGCTGCTTGCGGTCAGTACCAATGGAGTGGAGGTCTGGCTGGATTACGACAATACCGATTTTCTCCCTAATGCCAGCCGCGGCAGCCGACAGAAACTGACCCTTACCCGGGATTTCGGCTGGTTCAGCAGCAGTAGCAGCTGGACCAATATCGAGCTGGATGCCAGCAAGTACTTTGATCTCGGCAGATCCGGGTGGTTTCGGCAACAGGTATTGGCCCTGAACTTCTGGACATCTTACACCCCCAGCTGGCAGGTGGACGAGCAGTCAGACCGGGTCAACCATCGTCCACCGCCTGGTTTCGGCTCCACCTTGGGAGGGTTTGACCGGCTGCGGGCATTTCCCACGAGCCGCTTTCATGACAAATCGGCGGTCTACTACGCCGCGGAACTGCGTCTGATACCACAGGTCAACGGGTTGAACAGACTGCCTCTGCTAAGACATCTGGAGATCGACTGGTGGCAAGTGGCAGGCTTTGTCGAGGCAGGTCGTGTTGCACCGGCCTACAATAGCGATCTCTTTACCCAGGATCTGAAATGGGATGTCGGCCTGAGCTTTCGGATCATGACTTTTCGCATGCCACTGCGACTCGACTGGGCCATCTCTGAAGAAGACCAATCCATCTGGGCGATGTATAGCCAGCCGTTTGCCCGTTAAATTTCACCTGACCGACTCTGGTATGAGTCGGCATCATAAGGTTATTTGGGATGGTGATTAGCTCTCTGTCTCAGCTGGGCCTCGGTGATGGAGATAGGCTGCCGAAACACGCTGTAAATACGTCCGTGTACGCTCCACGGCGGCATCCATGCCGCCGAGGGTTTCGCCAACCTACCCCCACCGCCCTTTCGTGCAATACCAGCTGAAAGATAGGGCTAATTGCCTTTGGGATTGATCGGGGCTAAGTTCCATCGTTTGTCCTGCCTGGTTCTGCCGAGCATCTCGCTGCGCATGGGGGGCAGGGTATCCGCCAGCGCACGACCTGACCAATTGCCGCTTGAGGAGACCAGCGCCAGCTGCATCTCCGTCCAGCGCTGCTCGAACGCCGCACTCCTGCTCACCGATGCGCTGGAAAGCCATTCGGACAGGGCCTGGTAGGCCTGAGCGGGGTCATTCCCGCGACAGGCCGCCAATGCACGCTTATAGCGGGCCGGCTCTGAGAGCAGATAGGCGGCTTGTCGTCTGCGCCATAGGGGCAGGGTCCAACGCACAGCTGCGGCCGCTAGAGCGATGAGTGCAGTGGCTGACAACGCCCAGGGCCACCAGCGGGCTGCTTTGGACCGAGCCGGGCTCGTGGCCGCTCCGGGCTGAGGCTGGGCTGCCGGGTTGGGGGCTATCTCGAGTCTCCTGGCCTGGAACTCATGTTGTTCCAGTTGCTCGCTTTGCGGATTCCACCAGCTGATGCGCCAGGCGGGCAGTTCATAGCTGCCGGATTGCTGAAACAGATAGCTGATCCGCTCCTGGCGGCGTCCGGTCAGGCTCCCGCGAGCGGTCTTATCCTCCACCAGGGGTGGTTTGCTGAGCAGTTCGATGCCATCGATCCGTTGTTGCGGCATAGCGGGCAGGGCGATGGCGGAGACATCGACCGCACTGATGCTGAGGGTGCGGGTCAGCGCATCCCCCACCTTGAACCCATCCCGGGCCGGTTGCCACTGTTCGTCGATGTCTAGCCGGGGGCTGGTCACCACCGGTTGGGAGGGATCGGCGCCGGGTGGCATCTGTGTCTGCAAGGTCAGCGGATCGGTCTTCAGGTCGAAGCGGGTGGTCGGTTGTCCATAGCCCGCACTGGCGCTGAAATGCACCTCGAGCGGCGGGATTTCCAGGTCGCCTTCACGCTGGGCAAAGAACGACAGGTCGTAGCGCAGGATCTGCCACTGCTCACCGTCGATCCTCTCGGTCAACTTGATCGTTGAGCTGTCGGTCTGAATCAGCACCCCACCATCGATCCGGGGCAGCTCGAAGCGTTGCTCGGAGAAGCTGAATGCGGTGGTGAGCAGTTCCAGGTGCACCAGCACCCGCTGACCCACCCAGTACTGCTTTTCCGTGTCGATGGAGAGCCGTACCTGCCCCTGGGGTTCGGCCCAAGCGCACAGCGGCAGGAACAGCAAAATCAGATAGGGCCATACCCGCTTCACTTTCCGGCCTCCTGGGAATCCCGGGTGGCAAGCTGGGCGGCGAATTTGGCCCGTAGAAAAACCGCCGGAGAGGTCTGGGACTTCTGCAGCCAGAGGGCGCGCAGCTCCTGATCGGAGAGCGTCGAGCCTGGCTGGGGAGTGTCATCCGGCTGCTCAGACTGTTTTGATTTTTTGTTGTCGTAGACAATCTTGTCCGCCCCTACCTCGGTGGCTTCCTGGGTCTCAGGGTTCGCTTTGCGCGCCAGCCTCGCTTTGGCAATGGCCCGATTCTCCTCTGCCATGCTCCAGCCGGGCTTGGTTGCCAAGGCGCGATCAAAGGCCGCAATGGCCGCCTCATACTGGCCCCGCAGGATCAACGCGGTGCCCTGATTGAAGGCGCCCGCGGGGGTATTGACCCGCCCAAACGCCGCGGCGGCGGCCTCGAACTCAACGGCGCGATAGAGGGCGTTGCCGATGCGCATGGGGTCGCGGGAGAGTTTGGCGGCCTGCTCGAAATCGCCCTGCTCGAACAGTTGTTGAGCCTGTTGCTCCGGGGTCCACCAGAAGTTCTTCCAGAGTTCGATCAAACTAGAAAAATGCGCTGAAGGCGCACCTTGATCTCCCTCGCCCTCTGGGAGAGGGTCGGGGTGAGGGAAACTGAGATGGCGATTTGTGCTTTCATCTACTGGGGTAGCATGAATCGCCATCTCCGTTAGGCTGTTTCCCGCCCAAGTCGCCGGGGTGATCTGAAGCAGGACGATCAGGGAAATCAGTCGGACCATCGTACCACCCAGCCACGCCTGAACCAGAACAGCGCCAACCCTACCAGCAGGGGAACCAGCCAGTAGCCCGCATCCCGCCAGCGTTGCCCTTCCGCTTCACCGATACTGCGCATACTGCGCCCAAGATTTCGTTCCACGGCAGCAACATCGCTGTCGTCAATGCTGATCAGCTCAAGCCCGCCACCCAAAGCGCTGGCGGCCAGCTGCATCTGCTCCTCGTCCAGGGTTGGGGCCGATGGGCTGCCTGCTGCCGGTATCACCTCGGGGCCTGCGGCGATGGCCCAGAGCTGGACGGGTACGCCCGGTTGGGATCGCAGGGCCTTTAATTCATCGAGCTGAGCGGGATCGACCGAATCGGCCAGCAACAGCATGGAACCCGGCTTGCCACTCTGGCGGATCAGGGCATTGCCTTGAGCCACCGCTTCCGCCAGTACCTCGCCGGGTACCGGCATCACCTCCGGGGAGAGTTCGCCGGCGAATTGCGTGATCAAGGCGTGGTCGCGGGTAAAGGGCATCACCCTATGGGCGCTGCCCGCGTATGCAACAAGCGCGGCACGGGTATCGGGGCGGCGTTCCAGCAGCCTGCCGATCTTATCCACCGCACGGAGATGGCGGCTCGGCTGCACGTCCCCGGCCTGCATGCTCGGGGTCACCTTGAGCAGGATCACCAGCACCGACTGCTCCTCGGCAAAAGGCGCGGCCTCCCGCTGCCAGCTAGGGCCGGCGAGGGCCAGGATCGCCAGCAGCCAGAAACCGCCCAGCAGATGCGCGGGCCGGATGCGGTTCCGGGCCGATTCCCCATCCAGCAGCAGGTGGGGCAGCAGATGAGGGGCAATGGTCCGGGACCAGCCGCGCAAGCGGTCTTGCTGGCGCCACAGTAGCCACCAGATCACCAGCGCGGGTGGGAGCGACCAGAGCCAGTCAGGGCGCAGGAGATGGAACTGGGCCAGCTCGCTCATGCCTGCGGTTCTTCCCGAACGGATTTTTGCTTCAGTCCATTACCTAGCGCAAGCACTAGATGAAACCCCAGCAGGGCGATCAGCAACACCCCCAGCGGCCAGTGGTAGAGCTCGCGGCGCGGGCGGTAGCTGCGGCTCTCCACCTTCTTGGGTGTCAGTTTATCGAGGGTCTGATAGACACCGGCCAGCCCCTGCCGGTCCTCCGCCTTGAAATACTGGCCATTGGAGACCTCGGCGATCCCTTTCAATGCCGCTTCATCCAGTGGTTGTTCACCTGCGACATCACTGCTGCCGACTCCCACCACATGCACCACCACGCCCTGGTCGTGGGCGATCCGGGCCGCCTGCCGCGGGGGGATCAGGCTGCCGGTGTCGTTGCCGTCGGTGAGCAGGATCACTACCCGCTCCTCCACACTCGCCGACTCGAACAGATTGAGCGCCAAGCCCAGGGCGTCACCGATCACCGTCTTGGGGCCTGCCATGCCGACCTGCGCCTCGTTGAGCAGATCCCGCAGGGTCTGCAGATCGTCGCTGAAGGGGGCCTGCACAAAGGGTGCGGAGCCGAAAAAGATCAGACCGATGCGGTCGCCCTGACGCCGTTGCAGAAAATCGTCCAACACCTGTTTCACCGCGGCCAGGCGATCGATCTGTTGGCCCTTGTCGTTGGTGAAATCCCGTGCCTCCATGGAACCGGAGAGGTCCACCAGTAGCAGCAGGTCGCGCAGGGAGCGCTCCTCCACCAGTGGCTCCTCCAGCCATTGGGGACGCGCCAGCGCCAGGATCAGCAGCGCCCAGCCGAGCAACAGCAGGAGCCGCTGGCCCCGGTGGCCGCGCAAGGGTGAGCTGCCCTCTCCGGGCGTCTCTCCGCTGGCCTCGGAGAGACGCTGCAGAAAGGGGACGCGCAGGGATGGCCGGGGCTCCCGGTAGGCCGGCAACCACTGATGCAGCAGCCAGGGCAGCGGCAGCAGCAACAGCAACCAGGGGTAGGCGAGGCTCAGCACGGCTCGGCCCGGTGCTGTCCGATCCAGCGCCGGATGCTGTCGATCAAGACCTGGGGGTTCATCCCCTCGGCCAGGGCCGGACGATAGGCCAGGCTCTCCAGCAGCTCGCCGGCCTCGCCCGCGAACAGCGTGCCTTCGCAATGGGCATCGAGAAAGGCGATCCACTGGGCTCCGCTGAGCGCCGCTACTTGGGCGCGGGGATAGGCGTGCAGTGCTGTGCGTTTGAGCAGTTCGGGCAGGTGGGCCAGCTCGGCGTCGGCCGAGGCACTGGTTATGGCCGCCAGCTCCGCCAGGGCGGCCCGGCGGTAACGGTTGCAGCGGTAGCGTCGCCAGGCCCGGTGGCCGGTCCAGAGCGCCAGCAACATCAGCAGAGCGCAGAGCAGGTACCAGCCCGCTGCCGGTGGCCACCAGGGGGGCGGGGCTGCCGGCAGGATGTCGTGCAGCCGCTCGAGACTGCCGCTGTCGCTGTTCATATCCGCCGCCGCGCAGGCTGCTTCAAACGGGTTCCCAGCAGTTCGCGTATCTGGTCTGCTGCGGGACGTGCCGTGGTGAGCGGCAGGAAGGGGATCTGCTGGGCCAGGGAGATCCCCTGCATCCAGGCCCGGCGCGCCTGGAACTGCTGACTGAAACGCTCACGCAACCGGTGATCCCTGGCGTCGACCCCGAGTTGGCGCGCTCCGTCGGAGAAACGCAGCCCATCGATAGTGGGCAGATCCGCCTCCAGGGGGTCGAAGACGAAGCCGGCGATCAGGTCGTTATGGGTATTGATCCGGGTCACCAGGGAGCGGCTCCGCTCATCCGCCCCGAAGCCATCGCCGATCAGGCAGAGCAGGGCATCGTGACTGATCAGCTTGAGGGCCCGCTGCAGGGCCTCATTGAACTGCCCCGGGTTGGTCTCGACCCCGCTGTTGGCCCGCAGGGCGTGGTTCATTTGCGTGACAGCCGCCAGTATCCGCATCACCTGGCGGCGACTGCGCTGGGGTTTGAACTCCAGGATCCGCTCATCGTTGAAGACCAGCGCGCCCACCCGATCGCCCTGGGCCAGGGCGCGCCAGGCGGCCAGCGCGGCGGCCTCGGCGGCGGTCACCGATTTCATGCTCTGCTGGGAGCCAAAGAACATGCCCAGGCGCTGATCCACCAGCAGGATCATCGGCCGGTCGCGCTCTTCGGTGTAGACCCGCACATAGGGTTTGCGGGTACGCGCGGTCACCTTCCAGTCGAGGGTGCGGATGTCGTCGCCGGGGAGATAGCCGCGCAGCTCCTCGAAGTTGAGGCCGCGCCCCCGCAGGCGCGAGGCATAGCGGCCGTTGAGGATGCTGTGTACCGGCTGGCTGGGCAGAAAACCCACGTCGCGCACCCGGAACTGCATGCGGGTGAGGCGGTCGAGGGAGACATAGACCCCATCCTGCGGTTGATCCTTCCTGGCCGGTTTTACCCTGGGATATTGCACCGGTGCTTACCTAAGCTACTGCCACCAGTTCAAGGATCTTGGTTACGATATCATTATTGCTGATACCATCGGCATCCGCCTCGTAGCTGGGGACGATGCGGTGGCGCAGCACGTCGCTGGCTACATCCTGCACGTCCTCCGGCAGCACATGCTCCCGACCCCGCAGCCAGGCCCGGGCGCGGGCGCACTTGTCCAGGGCGAGACCACCGCGGGGGCTGGCGCCCACCTGAATCCAGCGCGCCAGGTCGGCGTCGTAACGTTCGGGGTAGCGGGTGGCGAAGATCAGATCGACCATGTATCTGTCCACCAGCTCGCTCACCGTTATGCCTTGGATCTGCGCGCGGGCCTCGAACAGCAGTTGCTGGGAGATCTCATCAAGACCCTCGAGCCCGCCGGCGCGCTTCTCCTCGCCACGCACCAGGCGGATGATCTCCGCCTCGGCGCTCTCGTCAGGGTAGCCGATATAGACATGCAGCAGAAAGCGGTCCATCTGCGCCTCGGGCAGGGGGTAGGTGCCCTCCTGCTCGATGGGATTCTGGGTGGCCATGACCATGAACAAAGGGGACATCTGGTGGCTGGTGCCGGAGACGGTGACCTGGCGCTCCTCCATCGCCTCCAGCAGCGCCGCCTGCACCTTGGCCGGGGCGCGGTTGATCTCGTCGGCCAGCACGATATTGGCGAAGATAGGGCCCGGCTCGAAGCGGAACTCGGACTCGCCGGACTGCCCCACCAGCACATCGGAGCCGGTGATGTCGGCGGGCAGCAGGTCCGGGGTGAACTGGATGCGGGAGAACTCCGCCTCCAGATTTCTCGCCATGCTCTTCACCGCCCGGGTCTTGGCCAGGCCGGGCAGTCCCTCCACCAGGATGTTGCCATTGGCCAGCAGGGCGATGATCAGCCGTTCGACGATTCGCTCCTGGCCAATGATGTCTTGGCTGATGCGTTCCTTAAGTTGAGCAATGGCTTCGATGGGTGTCATCTCTATCCCCCTGAGAATTTTGGAAAATGACAGCTCAGCATCTCTTGGCAGTCGACGGAGTGTTTTTGCCGAACAGGGCAAAAACGGCCGCATTTGCGGCCGTTTTCCCCTAGTCTGATTGGAGCGACGGGTTTTCCGTCGCTCCATATGGCCTATGTCCGGGCGCTGAGCGTCAGACCTCTCCTATCTGGCCGCACCGCCGCTGGTCAATGCCTCCATCACCTTGTCCAGGCTGAAGCTGGCCGCTTTCTGGCTGGGTGGGAACTCCTTGAAGGTCTCCAGGAATTTCGCCACATAGGTCTGGGCCGGCACCAGCATGTAGGCACGGTCGAGGAACCAGTCGTCATAGGTATTTGAGGTAACCAGGCCCCGCTCATAGGGATCGCGGCGCAGGTTGATAAGCAGCGGAATACGCAGGGGAACAAAGGGTTCGCGCCAGGCCTGGAAGGTCGCTTCGGCACGTTGCTCCATGAAGATGAGCTTCCAGTCGTTATAACGCAGCGCGGTCAGATCGCCGTCATCGGAGAAGTAGAAGACCTCCTTGCGGGGCCCCTGCTTTTCCTGGCCGGTGAGATAGGGCAGGAAGTTATAGCCGTCCAGGTGGGTCTTGTAGGTTCTGCCGATGGCGGAGACACCGCCTTTTTTCAGCTGCTCTTTGATGTCAGACGCACCGGCGGCAGCGAGGAAGGTAGGCAGCCAGTCCATGTGGTGCATGATCTCGTTGGACCAGACATCGGCCTTGATCTTGCCCGGCCAGCGAATCATGGACGGCACGCGCCAGCCGCCTTCCCAGTTGGTGTTCTTTTCGCCGCGGAACGGGGTCATGGCCGCATCGGGCCAGGTGTTCATGTGCGGGCCGTTGTCGGTGGAGTAGAAGACGATGGTGTTGTCCGCAATCTTCAGATCGTCCAGGGTCTTGAGGAACTTGCCGATGTGCATGTCGTGTTCCACCATGCCGTCGGAGTACTCATCCTGCCCTGAGATGCCGCGCAGCTCCTTCTTTACATGGGTGCGGAAGTGCATGCGGGTGCCGCTCCACCAGACGAACCAGGGCTTTCCCGCCTTGTTCTGGCGTTGAATAAAGTCGATGGCCGCATCGGAGCTTTCATCGTCCACGGTCTCCATGCGCTTCTTGGTCAGCGGGCCGGTATCCTCGATCTTGCCATCGGCTGTGGAGTGGATCACGCCGCGGGGGCCGAACTTCTTTCTGAACGCCGGATCCTTCGGATAGTCTTCGTTTTCCGGCTCCTCTTCGGCATTGAGGTGGTAGAGGTTGCCGAAGAATTCGTCGAAACCGTGATTGGTGGGCAGATGTTCATCCCGATCACCGAGATGGTTTTTGCCGAACTGGCCGGTGGCATAGCCTTGCGCCTTGAGCAGGCCGGCAATCGTCGGATTGACCTCCTGCATGCCCTCTTTGGCGCCTGGCAGTCCCACCTTGGAGAGGCCGGTGCGGAATACGCTTTGCCCCATTATGAAGGAGGCGCGGCCCGCGGTGCAGGACTGCTCACCGTAATAGTCGGTGAAGGTCGTGCCCTCTTTGGCGATGCGGTCGATGTTGGGCGTCTGGTAGCCCATCAATCCATGGGTATATCGACTGATATTGGATCGACCTATATCGTCACCCCAGATCACCAGAATGTTGGGTTTGTCGGTCTGGGCGATGGCCAATCCACTGCCCAGAAGTAGCGGAATGATGGCGAGTGCCTTTCCGAGAGGTTTCAGTAGCTTCACTTCATTAATCTCCTTTGAGTGAGGTATTTAATATTTTTATGAGCAAGCTCGCGATGAGTTTACCCGCTAAGATCAAAGAAATACAGTCTCAATCCCTGCTGTATGGACCCGTCATGCGTCGAGGCTTCTCGATTGGTTGGATGGCCCAATCTGACCAATCACTACAAGTTTATTAGCGGTTTGATTCAGTTATACTGTCCAGGTCTGCAAGTGGAGTCGTATCACAAATGAACTATCCAAGACAACTCAAATGGCCTGTCTGTCTGGCCGGTTTATGCGGCCTCCTGTCGGGATTCAGCTCCACATTGGCCAGCGCGGACTGTATGCCCTGCGAGGCTACATTCACCCCCTATGAGGCTGCGTATGTCACTGTCTATAAAAACCTCAATCTGGAAGGCAGTCGCAGCCTGAGACGCCAGGACGACGGGCGTTTTATCCTGACCAATAAAGCAAAAAAAATGGGGAGTTCCATCTCAGAGCATTCCCTGTTCACATGGGAAGACAACGCGATTCAAGTCGACGAATACGCCATGACCCGCTCCATACTGGGTATCAAGCGTAAATATCACAACCGTTATGACTGGGCAAAGGGCGTTGTCAGTGTCACCGGCGCTGTCGATGTCGATCTGTCCCTGGATAACCACCCCCTGGATCTATTGAGTTATCAACTGGCGCTGCGTTGTGATTTGGAACAGGGGAAAGAACAGGTCAGCTACCCGGTGGTCGCCAGAGACCGAATCAAGCGGTATGAGTTCAAGGTAAACGGCAAGGAGACGCTGAAGACCCGGCTGGGAGAACTGGAGACACTGGTCGTGGACCGGCTGAGGAAGGATAGCGATCGTACAACCCGGATCTGGTTGGCGCCGGATTTGAATTATCTGTTGGTAAAACTGGAACAGTACGAAGCCAAGGATAACGCCAGCTATCGGCTGGAACTCAAGGAGGTCTCTTTCCACTAGCCTGATATAAATTGAAGTAAACCACCGGCTCTGCCGGTGAGACGAGAAAAGGCTTTGCCGTTCCGGCGGGGACTGGTGAACGTGCTCGTGCATGTGAACGTACACGTACACGTGCACGGAGGGATCAGCGATGGGATGTACAGAGGTGATAGATTTTATGGGGCGCTTCAAATAGCGGACCCCAAGCTCCTGAAAGAGGGAAAAATACGCTTGACACGGGTGGTTGCCATGCTACGAAGATGTGCCGACCGACCCAGTAATATCGTTCACGAGCACGAGCACGAGCACGGAACCCATAGCCCCTTTTAGGGGCTTTCCTCAAGCCCCTGCTATGCGGGTGGTTGGTGACTGAGCCAGTCCACGGCACCTTAGCTTTTTTATCCCCCTCCGGGAGAGAGGAGGGAGTGACATCCATACTTACTTCACCAACACCTCTGAAAGTGGCGTCCCTATGGAACCAGATGGGGGCTTCACACCGAGATAAGCCGCAAGCGTCGGTGCAATATCGTAGGGTGTGACAGGGCGGTTTACTGTTGCGGGCGGCAGGCCCGCCCCGGCGAAGATCACCGGCACGAAGCTGTCGTAACGCCATGGCGAGCCATGGGTCGAGGCCACCGTCAAACCGTCGAAATCGCTGATAAAGACATTGGGCTCGAACACCAGGTAGATATCGCCGGAACGCTTCGGGTGGAAGTTGCGCAGGATCGAGCGCATCAACAGGGTGTCGGGCAGACTGTTTGAACGCAGCGCCGTACTGGATACCGCGTAGGCCACGCCGTCGAACTTCAGCAACTCGGCAGCGACGGCTTGCTCCACCTCTGCCTGGTCCAGTCCCTTTTTATGGATCTTATCCTGGTTGAGATAGAGATAGGGGTGAAAATAGGCCTCGATCAACTCCTCAGCAAAACCAAACCGCTGCTTCAGCGCCGCGATGGCCGGCGCCTTGTCCAGGGCCTTGGTATCGAAGTGATGGGCCTTGTCGATGCCCAGCTCGTGCAGATGACCCGGTATTTCCGGCTGCCCGTGATCGGCGGAGAGCACGATCAGGGTATTGGCCAGTCCGACCTTTTGATCGATGGCGGCGAACAGCTCCGCCAGCGTACGATCGAGGCGGGCCAGATTGTCCTCAGTCTCCAGGCTGGAGGCGCCAAAGATATGGCCCACATAATCGGTGGATGAAAAGCTGATGGCGAGATAATCCGGTACCGCATCCTGGCCAAGCTGTTCCCTGTCAAGCAGGGTCTTGGCGAAATCCAGGGTCAATTCGTCACCGGCGGGGCTCAGGGTCAGCTTGGTGGTGAAGTATTTATCATCCGCTTTACCATAGGCATGCGGGAAGGTCCGGCCAAACCCCGGGAAGTCGGTCTCGTACGCTTTGTTGTCGGCGTCGCCGAACAGGTACTTCGATGCCGGGTGCAGCAACTCCCAGGCCTTGCCCGCGTAAGCCAGGGCAGGTTTGCGGGCATTCCACTCGCTC
>JBDLIF010000027.1:0-14181 GCA_039714955.1 Pseudomonadota bacterium
TAACCTTTCTGTTGAAGGCGGCCGGCCTCTGTTGTTAGTGAGGTGTAAATGAAAAACTGTAAGCTTTGCCGCTTCAGCAAGGTCTGTAACGATCTACCCGGTATCTGTATCGTACTTCAATATGCCGCGGTCGCGGTGCTCGTGGGGGCGTTGGGATTCCTATTCTTTACCCAGGAGGTACTGGCTGCAAGCGCCAGCCAAGGGAACGAGGTTATAACGAGCCCAGCATTGGCTGCTGAAAGCCGTTAAAATCATCGGTTATGCGTGGATGGTTCCCGAGAGGAGTGATAGAGGACGCTGATACGGCCTTTCGTTCGGTCCTGAGCAAGCGTAAGGCATCTTTCAAGGACAGCTCCTGCACCTCGTAAAGAGGAAGGCATGAATCAGTTATATTTACATCCTTTTTCATGATCTTATATACCCTTCTTAATCTTATCTTGTAAGACATGATAGTCGTTTATCACGTTAATGCAAACCCGGTATTCTTGATTTCGTATGCAGCTAAAGATCACTGACCATAGCCTGGTCACGCTGCATTTTTCGCTGACCCTGGCGGATGGAACCGAGGCCATCTCCACCTTCGACGAAGAGCCCCTGACCTTCACCCTGGGTGACGGCAGCATGACCGAAGCCCTGGAGCAACAGTTGATCGGCATGAGTCAGGGTGCTGAAGAGTACCTGATCCTCTCCGGTGACGAGGTCTTCGGCCCGGCCACGCAAGACAAGATTCAGCGCATGCCATTGAGTGATTTCCCTCCAGAGATGGCGCTTTCACCTGGCCAGGTCATCGCCTTCTCAACACCCGCTGGAGACGAGGTCGGCGGTGTTATTCTGGAGTTGGATCAGACGGAGGCACTGGTGGATTTCAACCACCCGCTATCGGGCCAATCGATTACCTTCAGGGTAAAGGTGCTTGAAGCAGGACCACCGGAATTATCAAACGGTACGGACGACTAATCGATATGCAAAATATTCTGCTTGCCAATCCCAGGGGGTTTTGTGCCGGGGTAGACCGGGCCATTGAAATTGTCGAACGGGCATTGGAGATGTTGGGCGCTCCCATCTATGTGAGACATGAGGTAGTCCACAATCGCTTCGTGGTGGAAAGTCTGCGGAAACGGGGCGCCATCTTTGTGGACGAACTGTCAGACGTACCGGACGATAACACGGTGATATTCAGTGCCCACGGCGTCTCTCAGGCAGTACGCAAAGAAGCCGAGCAGAGAAGGCTCCGCATCTTCGACGCCACCTGCCCACTTGTCACCAAGGTCCACCTGGAAGTGGCGCGCCACTGCCGTGATGGCCATGAGGTGATCCTGATTGGACACCGCGGTCATCCTGAAGTCGAAGGGACCATGGGTCAATGTTTTCGCGCGGACCAGGCGTCACATATCCATCTGGTCGAAACCGTGAACGATGTGGCAAAGCTTAATATTGGTCAACCTGAAAAAATTGCATTTGTCACCCAAACCACCCTTTCCATGGATGACACCAAGCAGGTCATTGATATCTTGCAGGAGCGTTTCCCGAATATAACCGGGCCCAAGAAAAACGACATCTGCTACGCCACACAGAATCGCCAGGATGCGGTAAAGGATCTCGCCAGCCGTAGTGACCTGGTGCTGGTCGTTGGCTCCACTAATAGTTCCAATTCGAACCGTCTACGAGAGATTGCGGAAAAACAACATACTCCCGCCTATCTCATCGATGGAGCGGAAGATATTCAGGACGCCTGGTTGACGGATATACAAACCATCGGGGTTACGGCAGGCGCCTCCGCCCCCGAGGTGCTGGTTGAGGCGGTTATCGAAAGACTGAAGGCAGCAGGCACACAAACCGTCAACGCCTTACCTGGCAGAGAAGAGAAGGTCACCTTTTCCTTACCAAAAAGTCTTCTAGGTTAAACCAATCACCAGTAGTCTCTTTGAATGCTACCAGCAGGCGGCAGGTGTCGTTGCCCCGGTATTTGTCAGGGTCATGTCTCCACAGGTTGGGTCAGCCTGAATTGGAGCCGCCTGAAGGGTATACGCATTGGCGGCAAGTGCTGACAAGGAGAGATTGTAGTATTTGGTTGCGCCGTCTTTAGGGGATTGTGACAAAGCAGCCGGCACAGCCGCCCCGGCATAGGTATTGTTCTCTGTATAATAGCGTTGCATATACTGAGCAAGCTCCATAAGCATCCCCTGCGCATCTACTCGGCGTGATTGCCTGACCTGTTCCTGATAAGAGGGATAGGCTATGGCCGCCAGAATACCCACGATGGCCACAACGATCATCAACTCTATCAAGGTAAAACCACCCTGATTCTTTTGCTGGTTATGCATTGATTTTCACCCCGTCGTTACAGGTCCTATCGATCGGTCGCCTCGATGATGACGATTTTGAAAAGACCAAATATATTTTGTTCCTGCTCCCTGCCGCCGAAGTTTACCAGTAAACCGACTCTCATCCCCGAGTGCAGGTTCCAGGAAGAGGCCGGTTCGCCATGCCTCCAGAAGATGCGCGTGGCAGGAGAGAGGCGGTAGACACGGTTATCCACGACAAGCCTTCCTGTCTTCTGCTCAACCTGCTGGATGACCCCTTTGAGCAGTGACTCCTCCTCCGCCGGTGTTAAAAATGAGCCGTTATCGGCGAGGGCACTCGCCATGAAACCCAGCCCAATGATTGCTATCAGCCACTCTTTCCAAAGTCTCATCCTGGCCTCTCCTCTATCTATCTGATTTCCCGCCACGAGCGTTTCAGCCGTCTTCCTGAACTCTCTTCCACCGTTTCAATCGCCCCCTTGGAGGTAGCCATATATTTGCGCTCCTTATCCTCGGTAGGCAATTTCAGTACGGCGGGACTGGTGTAGATACCGCCCGAATTACCCCCAACGAGATCGTGGCGGATTCCGGAACCCACAACATTTTCACGGGTGCCGTCGGCATCGGCATCGAAAGATACGAGGTCCTCTTCGTTTACCCCATTTGCACCATCGTAATCGAACGGACTCTTACTCAACCTCGAACCATCTCTTGCATCGAGTTCCATCAGCCAACTGGTACCCCCCGTAACGCAGGGGTCGTCCGAGGGTGTGACCGTAACGAAGATAATGCGGTCATTGCGCAGGATGGGGTCCTGATGCACACGCTCGCCAGGCTCGGTGAGATCGAGGTACCAGCCGCTCTGCGTCTCCCAATCTATCGAGTGATTCGTGGTAACCCGCGCATCGACGAGGGTAAACTGATTCAGATTTGTTCCCAGTATCTCCTGCTGCAATAGGGCTGTGCGGTCAAAGGCCGCAAAGTGCTTCTCGTCATGAGTCGTGTCGCCATCATCATCGAACCAGCGATCCCAGATGCCATAAAAGGTCTGGGTGTTGGTATCGAGGATATCGTCGGGGCCCAGATACTTGCCCGTACCGAAATAGGCGATCAGCCCGACATTGCTCGGATGCCGCCCCACGGCGGTGAGGGTGGTAATCGGCTGTGCGTTGCCTAAGCTGTCTTTGGCCTGAAACAGTGGGGCGCCACCGAAGGCGAGTTGCCATTGGAGCTTATTCCCCCCCAGGAGGTCGAAACGCCAGACATTGCCGAACAGATCGCCGCCATAGAGGTAGTCGATCATGAAATCCCCATCGACATCCACCGGAGAGATGGCCACCAGGGCATTCGCCCTGCCAGCGCCGGTTGGATCGACCACGACATCAACCTTATTAATATCGGGAGCAACGGCCTCATTGGTCGAGATCTTTTTAAACAGGCTACCGTCTTCGATATCGACGATATAGACCGCGGCCTGCCCAGAGGTACTGGCATAACCATCCGCCTGCATATTATCGAAACCATTGCCGAAGATGGCGTACCAGTGACCATCATTGAGCTTACCGATAATTGGCTTGCCATAGGTGAAACCCAGCTCGGGATCGTTCGCGTCGGTGAACTCCCACAACACGATGTCGCTGGCATTGGCCTCGGAGAAACTGCCGGGATTGGTCACATCCAGGGCGAAGAGTCCCTGGCCGCCCAGACCCAGCCCGCCCACCACCACGCTGTGCCAGGCAATATCGGAAGCGAAGAAGACATCGCCCTCGTTCAGTTTTCCGTCGACGAAATTGGTGTGGGCATAAGCGGGATCGGTCAGCTTGACCAGATTGGGAAATACCGCGTTTGGCACATAGGCCAGCTTCTCTTCACCGGTTGCGCTATCGAACGCATGCAGCATACCTTCGTTGGCACCGACAAAGACCATACCGGGACGGCTTGACTGGGCAGTCCGAAAAGACGCATAGGAAGAGGTCTCCAGGGCATCGGGGTAGAAGCGGGAGGGTTTCCCCACATAGAGTGGATTCGAATTGATGATATCCCCCAGCAGGCTGTCACGGCCGCGGAAGCCGCCCCCTCCTTCGAGGGCCTGGTTGCCACGCAGGTATTCGAGACGCTCCTGGCCGAGACTGTCGGCGTCGTTCAACAGTGTCACCTGGTCGGCGCTGATGGTGGTATCGGATGGCGTGGCCGTCCAGCGAAACGGCACCCCGTTGCCGCTGGACGGGTTGAGTGTGACAATCTGCCGACCGCTATCCCAGGCCAGACCAATCCCTGATGTCCCGGTTGCCTCGCAGAGGCCGCCATCGAGCAGACAGCCCGCCTCCCACTCGGCGTCGCAGACCGTACCTATCGGGTCGGAAATGGTGCAGGTACTGTTTTGCGAACCGTCAGAGATCGGGAAGGAGAAGACCTGCCCGGTCCAGTTTTCGGTATGGAACTTGACCTGGAACAGCCGGGTCTCGGAACTGATGGAGCCGGAGTTGAGCGAAACCGGCGCCGCCGTGGCACTTTGCGCCAACACGGCAGGCAGTGCCGCACCCAGGGCGTCCACCAGTTCACTGGCGTTCGCGGCGCTGAAATAGGCACCGCGGCCATTGATCGCCGCGTGCCAGAGATCGTCGATCTCGTCTGCGCCCCAAGTTTTGCTGCCATCCAGCAGACTGGCATAATCGCCCGGGAAATCCAGTGTGCCTTTCACCCCCAGGCCGATGGTGTAGGTGACCATGTGTTGCCAGTTGGCCGGGTCGTTCTTCGGGTTCCAGAAGATGTCACTCTTCCCGACCGTGCCATCCCCATCGAGATCGCTGGTGATATCCCTGATATTTCTCGGCACCTCATTGTTCAGTGTGCCGCGCAGGTCAGTGAACCAGTAGTAGAAGGCGGTATCCGCGAGATAGTCAATGTTAGCGTCCCGGTAGGGCGCCATAGGCGTATAGCTCAGAACCCCATAATCGTTGGCGGGTAAGTCGTGGCCCGTATTATCCTGGTTGTCACCGATACCGCTATCGGTGATACTCCAATAACCATCCGTCAGCATGATATGGAAATTCTGCCGGCAGGATCTCGCCTCGCTACTGCTGTCGGACGGATCGTCCCGGTAGGGATCGTCACTGTCCTGGAGAGTTTTGCCGACATTGTTCAGCGCGGAACGCAATAGCGTGCTGCCCGATGCCGGCACCTGACTGATCCAGTCAAAAAAATCGGCCCTGGCGGCCCCTTCGAACTTGACGGGTGAGTTGAGATCGTTAACCCCCCCCCCGTTGATGGTCTGGCGCGCCACCCGCAGGGAACTGCTCAGTCTGGCAAACGCCAGGGTGGCCGCGCTCTTCGCCGCGTAGCTGCGCTTGCGGTAGTAGGCGTACCAGTTGGCGAAATTGGTCTGTTCATCTGCTCCGACGACGACCTTCGTGTAACTGGCATCAACATCGATCTCACCGCTGCCATCGTATATATAGGAGTAGGCGGGTTCGGCCGCTCCGGCAAACTCCACATCCTCGTCAATTCCATCGCAATGGTCGCCGTAATACCAAGTGGGGCGGAAATTCAGACTCAGGTCCACCACGCATTCACCTGCCCCGTCCTTGTTGAAGCCATTATTCCAGGCCGCGGTAAAATCGGCATTCCCAAGGCTCGCGCCATTCTCGTCGACCGGCGGAGCATAGGTAACACTCGGGTCATAGTATATCTTGTTGTAACTGCTGGACTTGGCGCGATTGGTAGCATAATCGACATAGATGTCATCCGGTAAGTATGACCAGTCCATACTGCCCGAGTCGTCCATACTGAGATAGATGTTGGGATCCACGCCCGGCATCACATAGAGCGGCACATCCGCCAGACCCGCCGAGGCGGCGGCATGCGCATTGGCTCCAGCCAACAGACCGCACACAAAGGAGCCGATAAGAAGCAACGGATGTGAGTTAGCGGTTTTCATAATATCTCCCCACTTGCTCCAGCAAGAACATGGGCCATCAGTTGTAGCGTTGAAACAGGATCGTCTGAATAATGGATTGCGCCGTGTTTGTCCCACCCAATCCCAGTGCGGTGATACGGAAGTAGTGACGGCCTAACTGCTTTGCCCGGGTATCCGGATTCAGGTCGTCCGGGATGAAGTCATACTCCTCGATGAGAAGACAGGGTAGCGCGGAGAGCTCTTCAAAGGCTTCCCTGGGATCATCATCAGGATAATCCGGCGGTGCGGCAGCGGGGTCGCAGCTACCAATCCGGCTAGTACCCAGATCGGCATCGACCAGACTATCGAATTGAATCGCAGCGGCCGGCCAGTTGTAGGTGACGGAGTCGATATCACACAGGGTACCCGCCGCATAGACGTTCTCGGTCGGCACCGGTGGATTCGGAGGCGCACAGGGAATAGGGTCGGGGGCCACTGGGGTTTCGGGAGGCCTTGGCAAGGAGTAGAGCCAGGCATCCGCGTCCCGCAAGGCCGCTTCGGCGGCCTGAAACGCCAGATTATGATCCCGCACATTGCCCGCCATCGTCTCCTCCATCAGACTGGTCTGCATGGCGGAGAGACCCAGCAGGGTCATCACCAGCAGAAGAATCAGCGAGGTGACCAGCACTGAGCCCAATTGCGAGTTCCGGTCCCCGCCAACGTATAGGCATGGCGATGCATTCATCATGGTACCCTGTTCCTGACCGCTACGGTTGTGTTGAAGATCGTGCGCAGGCGGCGGTCGGCTCCCAGGCCCGCATTGACATCGGTCCCGTTGAACGCCACCGTTCGCGGCTCCAGCGTGATATTGTCGTCGCTCCTGACCAGCAGGTTGACCCGCACACCGAGTACGCGTGTCCAGTCCGTTACCGCCGATGCGCTCTGGTAGCTGTCAACGAGCCCGTCGTTTTCGTTATCGACACCATACTCAAGCTGCATATCCTGGATGTTTTCGACCAGCGGCTCTGCCGTACCCCCAAGCTCCAGCCGGTAGAGTGACGGATTGAGGGAGCCATCCGCAGTACCGATAAAGTAGGTGGTATGGTTGAAGGCCAGCACGGTCGCCCCCTTCTGATAGAGCTTGGAGAGAAAATTGGCTGAGTTCACATTCTCCGCATGGGCAATGTTGATCTTGTCTGTAGCGGCGGAGACACTGCTGGCCCGAAACAGGTCCGCCATCTGACAATCGGTGATAAGCAGGGCGTCATTCTGCTTGAATTTACAAGCGCTGCCGCCTGTAATCTGCAGTTGCGCGGTGTCCACATCCAAATTGCCCGTGAGGTCGGCCGCGCAATCCCCTCCACTACCGATAGTAAGGATATCGCTCCCCGCCACCCGGACGATGGTGGTGGGATTGATCCATGCACCCCCGGCGCCGTTTGTGCCATCGCCATCGTAGCCCACCAGCGTCGAATTCAGCGAGAAGCCATCTGTTGGCGGGTCATTGGCAATGACATTGACCTCGATATCCTCCAGGTTCCCACAGCCGGTAAACCCGGCCTGACGGGTTTTCCGCACCAGGAAGTCCATGGCGAAACGGCCATTCTCCTGATTCCGGCTCAGTGCGTCCTCGGTGCGGTAGACCTGCTTACTGCTGACGAAGATACCAATGGCGCCCGCCATCAGCAGCAAACCCAGCGCCGCACCGACCATCAGCTCTACCAAGGTAACGCCCCTACAATGCAAGGGGGATTGAAAATTGCTGAAGGTTTGTCTCATAACTGCGTCACGACCCTAAACTGTTGAGCATCGCCGCCCCCCTCACCCATGCTGTCATCCCATAGCACGTCGACGGTGCAGATGGCGGTGCCTGTATCACAATCAATGGCGCCATCGCCGATGGGCAGCGTTGCCAGACCGTTCAGCCAGGTTGCCACATCCGTATCCACCAGACTGTCGCCCGTTGGGATGGCATCGGTTATCGCGATGTTGTAATCGCCATTACGCGCGGCATCCCGGTTCGAGCGCATGGCATCGATGATACCGTAGGCCAGGATGGTCGCCTGTGAACGCCAATAGGCGCTTTGGTTGTTCTTGAGCCCGTTGGCATGCAGCGCGGCCAGACCCAGAAGGCCGACGGAGAGCACGATAAAGGTCACCAGCACCTCGATGAGCGAAAAACCCCGGGAACTGCTTCTACGAAATATCATGCAATGGTTTCTCATAATCCACACCTGAGGACGGGGCATGTTTTCATGATCGACCGCCAGCTTTTTTCGCTCGCATTTCTTGAAAGCCCAAGCAGAAAAAAATCCTTGCGGCACTGGACATTCATGGACATACCGTTGTCCCCGCATTCATAGTAATGCGTCCGAGTAGACTGATTGCGATACTGCGCCCTTTGGCGGTATCCTGATCATCCGCGCAGAGCCGGAAGGTATCGTTAGAAAAAGGATCGCCCTTGCTTTGCCCCGTCGGAAGGTAAGCGACCCAGTTGGTGAAATTGCCACCGGTTCTTAGGGTATAGTTGTCGCTCAATGCTGGATATATCCGCAGCACACAATCTTCCCCCAACTCGCAGAGCACGGCATCTCCGTCGTCATCCAGGACGCTATCACCATCCAGGTCGGAAAAGATTCTCCAGCCATTCTCCCACTCTGCCCCCGTCTTCATGACAGTTACCCGCATGCCCCGTTTTACCGCCTCGCTACGAGCTAAATTGAGGGAGGTCACCAGCTGATTAGCTTGTGTGACTGTATGATTATTCCTCATCATCTGAAGAAAACTTGGCACGCCCATCGTCAACACGATGGTCATCACCGCCAGGGTGATCATCAATTCTATAAGCGTAAATCCTGATCTCTTTTTCATGACAATAACTTTTAGCACAGCGTACAGAGAACTGTTGGCTGAGATGATAAACTGCGTTAAATAACCGACAAACGGTAAGCGGGTAGGAATTTATTAAAATATGACACGCATCATGGTAGTGGGTGGCGGACTACTGGGCATGCTGACTGCCCGTGAATTGGCTGTGGGCAACAACCAGGTCACACTCATCGAACGGGGTGAAATGGCCAGGGAATCCAGTTGGGCGGGTGGCGGTATCATTTCTCCGTTGTATCCCTGGCGCTATCCTGACAGCATCACATCCCTGGCCAGCTGGAGTCAGCGAATTTATCCTGAATTATGTGACGCCCTTGGACATTCGACCGGTATTGACCCAGAGTACACTCCAAGTGGCTTTCTGCTCATCGCTCCGAATGAGACAGGAAGGGCAAAACAGTGGGCTGACCTGTATGGAAAAAAACTTGATCTCATTACCCGGGAAGATTTTTACTCACTCGAACCCGCACTCGCCGCTGCCCCAGAAAACGCCATCTGGATGCCCGACGTAGCTCATGTACGTAATCCTCGTCTAGCACGTGCCCTGGTCGCGGATATTCAACAACTGGGGGTCACACTTCTTACCGGAAAACCTGTCACCGGTCTCTCTCTTTCACGGGAAAAGGTATCAGGCGTAGAGACTGCGGACGCAACTATCGAGGCTGATGCCGTGGTAGTCTGTACCGGTGCCTGGACTGGACAACTTCTCAATAAATTTCTACCAACCCCGGAGATACATCCCGTACGAGGGCAAATGCTCCTTTTTAGAGCAAAACCAGGGATCATCAGTAGAATCGTATTGGAAAAAAACCGTTATGTAATTCCACGGCGAGACGGCCGGATACTCTTTGGCAGCACAATTGAGGAAGTTGGCTTTGAGAAGGAAACCACCGAAGCAGCACTCAAAGAGCTCTACACAATTGCAACGGAGCGTTTCCCGGTGTTAAAAAGATACCCGGTTGAGAAGCAGTGGGCGGGCCTGCGACCGGCATCCCCAGGGGGAATACCCTATATCACCGCTCATCCTGAGCTAGCCGGCCTGTATATCAATGCCGGACACTACCGAAACGGTGTCGTGCTGGGACCCGCATCCGCAAGATTGATGGCCGATATAGTGACCGGGAGCTCGCCCATCCTCCCTGCCGAACCCTATACCCTCGACGCCATTCGTGGCTAGCGCTCTGGACCCGAACAGGCCTCCATGACTATAATCCATCCCTCCTGGCCGATGTAGCTCAGTCGGTAGAGCAACTGATTCGTAATCAGTAGGTCGGCGGTTCGATTCCGCCCATCGGCTCCATTTGGCTTCCAATATTCAATTGCTTCTATGTATATCTTCAAGGTCGTTTTCCTCAACCAGGGAAAGGTCTATGAGATCTACGCCAAGACGGTCCGTCAAGGCGATCTCTATGGCTTTGTCGAGATAGAGGATTTGATCTTTGAGCAATCCACCTCACTGGTCGTCGATCCCTCCGCCGAGAAGCTGCAAGAGGAGTTTTCAGGTGTCCACCGCACACGCGTTCCCATCCATGCGGTCATCCGAATTGATGAAGTTGAAAAACACGGCCCCGGCAAGATTACCGAGATCGATGCAAATTCCAATATCACACCCTTCCCCAATCCCTTCGTAAGACCCGACAGATCGAAAGATCCGAGATAGCTGCCAATGGACACCACTGATGAAGGCCGCCCTCAATGGGCATCTGGAAACAACCCGGCAGCTCTTGATCGCCGACGCCGCTGTAAACCTCACGGACAAAGGGGGGTACTCCGCCATGATGCTGGCGGCATCAAATAATCATGTGGAAATCGTCGAACTATTATTAAACGAAGGCGCCGATGTGGACCAGGTGGAAAACACCAATGGCTGGACAGCCCTCATCTGGGCAGCCAAACAGGGGCACTTGCATACAGTACAAATCCTTTTGCATCACCAGGCCGATCCAGATCTTCAAGATTTCCAGGGAAAGCGCGCCATGGACTGGGCAACAGATGGGGGATTTGCTGCCATTGTCAGTTTAATCAACTCATCAAAGTGATAGTAACTACTTACCATCTTAAGTTATCACTTTACCATGACCAATAACCACTCAGGATATGACCTGAGTCATAAGCGCCCAACCTGAATGGGCCTATGATTCAGCTTGAAGCATCCCCAGCGAAGAGAGGACAAAATAATGTCGCAGAAGATCACAAATGATCAACAACTCCGCGAGGTTTTGAAAAGTCTCCCAATAGAGAGCCAGCGTCGACTCGGCGCAGGTTTTGTCGCCAGCGTCAGTCATCTCAGCAAGCATCCAGCCATCACTCAAGGCATACAGGCCGCCAGTCATACTGAACGAACCACCAACGAGCTTGAAATCGCATATAAAAACGCCAAGAGTCTCGCTGTAGAAAGCTATACTGCCTGTGGTCGTGATGCCGACTGGTCAGCCCAGGCTGAACACTTCGTGGCCGCCGCTATCTCAGCCTGTCTGGCGCCGGAGAATCAGCTCAAGGAGAATCACAACCCAGCCTGGAAGGCCGCCATGCAGGCCCGCATGGCCAGAAACTGCGAGATGATCATGAATGACAGGGGCGAAGTGGATAACGAAGCAAACCGGCAATATGCCATTGCGATGGAATTTCTGGGGTGAAATTTTTATCCGGACGGATCATCCATGGCAGCTGGCAGAGAGCACAGAGTTTCTGACAGCTCAGCCTCTCCCATCCAACAGACCAATACCATCCAAACCCTCTGCCAGTGTCTCATTGCTCCGGTTTGCACCAAGCTTGATCATCAACCGGACATCATTGGTTGAATCCGCATAGGCCAGGGCATCTTCATAGCTGATTTCACCCTCTAAATAGAGCTTATAGAGGTGTTGGTCAAAAGTGATCATGCCATGCTCATTGGAGCGCTTCATCAACTCCTTCAACTTGGGTATCTCACCCTTGCGAATCAGTTCGGCGGCCAGTGGGGTGTTGAGCATGACCTCTATGGCGGCCCTGCGGCCTTTCCCATTCGCCCGGCGAATTAACTGCTGAGCAACGATTGCCTTCAGATTCAGGGAAAGATCCATGAATACCTGCTCCCGCTCATCTTCGGGAAAGAAGTGAATAATGCGATCCAGCGCCTGATTGGCATTGTTGGCGTGCAGGGTGGAAAAACAGAGATGGCCGGTTTCAGCGAATGCGATGGCATGTCTCATGGTTTCGCGGGTACGGATCTCACCGATCAGGATCACATCCGGCGCCTGCCGCAGGGTGTTCTTAAGTGCCACCTCATAGGACTCGGTATCCAGACCCACCTCGCGCTGAGTAATGATACAACTCTGGTGTTCATGAATGAACTCAATCGGATCTTCGATACTGATGATATGGCCGGATCCTTGGGCATTCCTATAACCGATCATAGCCGCCAGGGAGGTGGATTTACCCGTACCTGTCGCCCCGACAAACAGCACGATGCCACGCTTGGCCATGGCCAGATTCTTCAAAACCGGTGGCAACATCAGCTGATCCATGGAGGGAATACGCGTTTCGATACGCCGCAACACCATGCCTGCCGCATCCCGTTGGATAAAGGCACTGACCCGAAAACGACCGATGCCCTTGGCGCTGATGGCAAAATTACACTCTTTCGTCGCTTCAAACTCCTTCTGTTGCGCATCGGTCATGATACTCAACACCAGCTGCCTGGCCTGAGCGGCCGTGATCAGTGTCTTATTTACCGGGAGTATCCGGCCATCCACCTTCAACGAGGGCTCCCGGCCGGCGGTGATGAACAGGTCAGACGCCTTTTTCTTGACCATCATGCTTAAAAGCGCATTAAATTCCATGACTTTTCCTCATCAATTGGCCCATGACAATCCAGGGAGGGCTCTTCTGCTGCCCCAAGAGACTCGCCGTTAAAACTGATCTTTATTCTGCGCCTTGGCCCTGGCATCCATACGGCTGATAGCCCCCTTCTTCACCAGCTCCTGAAGTGCCTGATCCATGGTCTGCATACCCGTGGCCTGACCTGTCTGAATGGCGGAATACATCTGCGCCACCTTGTCTTCACGTATCAGGTTACGAATTGCCGGAGTGCCGACCATGATCTCCCAGGCCGCTACCCGACCACCACCGATCTTCTTCAAGAGGGTCTGGGCGATAACCGACCGGAGAGACTCCGAAAGCATGGAGCGCACCATCGACTTCTCACCTGCCGGAAACACATCGATAATACGGTCGATAGTCTTGGCCGCGGAACTGGTGTGCAGGGTACCAAATACCAGATGGCCGGTTTCAGCTGCCGTCATCGCAAGACGAATGGTTTCCAGATCTCGCAACTCGCCCACCAGGATAATGTCCGGATCCTCACGTAACGCGGACCTCAGCGCTTCCGCAAAACCCAGGGTGTCACGATGCACCTCCCGTTGGTTGACCAGACATTTCTTGCTGCTGTGAACAAATTCAATTGGGTCTTCAATAGTCAGAATATGGGCATAGTCATTGTCATTTTTATAGTCCATCATCGCCGCGAGGGTAGTGGACTTACCCGAGCCGGTGGGTCCGGTTACCAGCACCAGCCCACGCGGGACGTCCACAATTTCCTTGAAGGTCTGCGGGCAACCAAGATCTTCCAGGGTAAGCACCTTCGAGGGAATGGTGCGGAACACGGCCGAGGCGCCCCTTGCCTGGTTGAAGGCATTGACACGGAACCGAGCCAGCCCCGGAATCTCGAACGAGAAGTCATTCTCCAGGAACTCCTCAAAGTCCTTGCGCTGCTTGTCGTTCATGATGTCATACACAAGGCCGTGCACCACCTTGTGCTCCAATGCAGGGACATTGATGCGGCGAATATCGCCATCAACACGTATCATTGGTGGAAGACCTGCCGAGAGATGCAGGTCAGATGCATTGTGTTTGACACTGAATGCCAAGAGTTCAGCGATATCCATTCATTCCCCCAAGTGAAGATGCGCCGTAGACACTGGTAATTCCTATCGGCGATGCAGCTAATAAGTTTAACTTTACCTGATTACCCCTGAAACTCAGCCACTTTTCGCAGCCGTGCGTGGTGCTAATCACATGATTGCGAAGGTGTATCTGGGGTGTGGTTGTAGGACCGTC
>JBDLIF010000028.1:0-14086 GCA_039714955.1 Pseudomonadota bacterium
GATGAAATCATTGAGATTCTGGATCGTGAAGAGACGGTCGAATTGTATCCAGGTGGCGGTCCACGTCCGAACGCTGATGAACAATGCCGATGATCTCGATACCGGCAGGTGCAAGCACATAGAACACCACATGTCGGCCCTGGGGGAAGCTCCGGTAGCCAGGCTTCACATCATCCCTCTGCCGACCGAGCTGAGGGTTGGCTGCCAAGTCATCGAAACAGGTAAACAAGATATCAAGGTAGCGTTCCGCCTGATCTATACCCCATTGCTCAACCGTGCAATTCCAAATCGCCTCAAGGTCGTCCCGGGCGAGGGATCGCAAGCGGTAGGTCGGCATTACCTCGACGTCTTTCCGCGCATCTCAGCGAGGAACTGCTGTGGGGAGAAATCCTCGACTAGCGGGCTGTCCTCTCCGGCTTGAAGCTTTGCCCTGAGGGCCTCGAGTTTCACTTCTTCCTCTTCAAGCCGGCGCAGGCCTGCACGCACGGCTTCACTGACAGACTGAAAACGTCCCTCTGCGATCTTCAGACTGACGAAGGTATCGAAGTGTTCCCCAAGGGTGACTGAGGTATTTCTGGGCATGGGGACATCCTGTAACGCACTGATGTATTAAATATTAATACAATTGCAGAAAATTTCAACCAGCAGGGCAGGAGAGGTAATGGACTGAGGGAGGGAAATCGAGTCTAACTGATAGGCGTATTGGCCGACATAGCGGTCATTACGGCGCAGGGCAGCTAGTCAGTACTTTCGATCAATAGATGGTTTCTTGCTTGACGGGTTACTATAGCTGCTACCACCCTGGTGCGGACCTTACAATATACTACTCAGAAAAAGGCAGATCATACGATCTGATCATCCTTGATCCCCCCAAGCTCGCAGTATCCCGGCGCCAGCTCTCATGGACCAGCCGTGGCTACTAGGACATCAACCGGCTTGCCTTTACTCTACTACGACCGCAGGGTCTGCTGTTCACCTTCTCCTGCTCGGGCTTGATGAACCTGGAAATGTTTCAGAAGATCGTTGCCGACGCGGCTCTCGACGCCGGGAGGTAAGGACAGATCCTTGAATAGCTTACTCAGGCCCCCGACCATCCAGTCAAAATGCTGATTCTGGAAAGCCACTACCTGAAGGGCCTGCTGGTGAAGACCTGATGTTTCAGGCACACAAGGTTAAGGCCAGTTAACAAAATCTGCAAACAGCATCCTGACCTTCTCAAAGTGGGATTGTGGGGCAGGCTGTAACCACCTGCCCCACAATCGTTTGATTACTCTAATATGTCTAATGGAATTACAACCAAGGTTTCCAACTCGACGCAGTTGTCCACTTCATTAAGGTCAGGCTCGAGTGATTCTACACAGGCCGCGTTGAAGCGCACGCCGGGGCCTTTCGGTCGGACCTCGATCTCGAGCTGATACCCCTCCCCGGCACTCAAGGTCCCGAGCGGACAGCGAACAACATTCTCTTCCGACAGATCGCATGGCTCCGGAATAGACAGCAGCCTGATTTTATCCGGCAAATTATCGGTCAACACTACCTCCGTGGCATCGCCGGGGCCTTGGTTCCACACCGACAGGCGATAGATCCACGGGCGTCCCACCCTGGCGGGACTCGGGTCGGCTTCCATCGCCAGGTTGAGGTCAGGCTGCTCAATCACATGGCCCTCGTCGGCATACTGAGCGACAAAGATGTCTATGTTACCCACGGCAGTAAGCAGGGTCTCATTGGGCTCGCCGGCACCAAAGGTTGCTTCTATACAAAAGTAGCCGGTGATCACACTGTCCCCGACTGCATCAACTTCGATATCAAAAGCTACGTTAGAAGGTCCCTCGACACAGGAGTGACTCTCACCGCCTGCCTGCGTCACCCACTTCAAATTGCCGTCAGGTGCATACTTGGCAACGAAGAGATTGATACCCTCACCGGCTGTGAGTAAGCTCTCGTTGGTTTCGCCGGCACCAAATACCGCTATGCCACTGAAATAGCCGGCGACCAGACTATTGCCCGCAGGATCCAAAGCGATTCCTAAGCCTTCGTCCCACCACTCACCTCCAGCTTGCGTTGCCCAAAGGAGTTCACCGCTCGGAGCATACTTGGCGATGAAGATATCAGGGTAGATTTCGCCGTTGGCCGTGAGTACTATCTCGTTAGACCCACCGCCACCGAAGGTCGCAGAACCTCTGAAGCTGCCGGTGATCAGGCCATTACCTTCAGGACTCACACTGATGGAATAACCTATTTCACTTTCGCTCCCACCGGCCTGTTTCGCCCAGAGCAAGGAGCCATCGGAATAATACTTGGCAACAAAGATGTCCCAACCCCCCGTGGAAGTGAGCTGGGTCTGATTGAGTTCACCGGTACCAAATGTTGTAGTACCGTAAAAGACGCCGGTAACCAGGCTGTTGCTGGTGGAGTCTACGGTGATGCTTTTACCTAAACCACCAGGCCCTACCGCTTGGGTCGCCCAGAGTAACGCACCCTCCGAATCGTACTTGGCAACAAATATTTGCTCGTATGTGTCTGAAGTGAGCAGAGTCTCATTGTGCTCGCCGGCACCGAAGGTCGCAGTACCATTGAAGCTGCCAGTGACCAGGGTGTTTCCGACCGAATCCATACTGATGGAATAACCAGTATCCCTTTCGATCCCACCGGCCTGTTTCGCCCAGAGCAAGGAGCCATCGGAATAATACTTGGCAATAAAGATGTCCCAACCCCCCGTGGAAGTGAGCTGGGTCTGATTGAGTTCATCGGCACCAAAGGTTGTAGTACCGTAAAAGACGCCGGTGACCAGGCTATTGCCGGTGGAGTCTACGGTGATGTTTTCACCTCTACCGCCAGGCCCTACCGCTTGGGTCGCCCAGAGTAACGCACCCTCCGAATCGTACTTGGCAACAAACATTTGTTGATATCCGGAAGTGAGCAGAGTCTCGTTGGGCTCGTCCTTACCGAAGACTGCCGAGTAATAGAAATAGCCAGTAACCAGTCTATTGCCTTCGGGATCCACAGCGATTCCCACTCCACTGTCGTAAGCATTACCGCCAGCCTGAGTGGCCCATATTAGATCACCTTCCGCTGCTATAGACGGAGCTGGTATTGCCACGCCGATAATGAAAAATAGCGCTGCGAAGACTATCGCAGCCAACCGAGTGATGCCTTTCATGATATCCTCCTTTTCCTCAAGCCATCAAGGCAGTTGAATCTACACCGTTTAAGGAAGATGGGTTTCTGTCCAGAGCACCATTCCTTATATTAATTATAGTGCAGCAGTGTTCAGCCAATTGGTTAGACGGCACTGACCATGCGAGGTTGTAATCGTGATCAATAAAAAGCCTGCAAGGAGTCAGGAGAGACTGGAGGCATAGTCCTAGTAACAGAACCGGTGTACCAAACTCGATCTCGCCGTATTCATGCTGCAAGGCGATGGCCAGGTGCTACACGCCGTTGAACATGTTGGTCTTGACCATGGTGTAATGGATCATGTCCTCGAAGACAATCCACTCGCCGATCTGCAGTTCGTGATCGAAGGCATAGTTTATGTCCCCTACTGGCTAACAGCGGAAGATCGATGAGGAGACTATTAACCTCTGCAATTGGGTCATGATCGATCTATCCTTCAGGGTCAACCGAATGACTCCTTACAGCTGCGGTTTCAACCGGTCACGCAGGATTAGATATATCTAACTCTTCCAGTCAGACAAAATAGCGTCTAGCGAAGATATCGAGGACACGTGATATCGGTGACAGAGCACGGTTTATGAATAGCTCGCTGAATCCACTGGGAGTATAAGCTGCGTCTCGAATATTCTGCAGATGATCTCTACAGTGATCCCCAGGTGTTACGGCGGCGCTGGAAGCGCAGGTGGGGCAGTATCAGGCCGATCAGGATGCCGGCGATGATCACCCCCGCGCCGATCAGGAACCAGTCCCGGGTCGCCTCGTTACCCAGATCCTGATTTTCCTGCTTGAGATCCGCGACTGTCCGGGTCAGGCTGGCGACCTGCTGGCGCAGCTCATTGCGTTCGTTGGAGATGCGGATCGCGTTGGATGCCGTGCGCTGGATGCTCTGCAGCTCCTGCTCCTGTTTCTGCTTGATCGCCTGTAACTCCTGATGGGCGGTCTGCAGATCACCATGTTGCTTCTGCAGGTCGGTCAGGGCCTTTCTCAGCTCTCCCGGGGCCGCCTTGAGTTCATCGATCTCCTGTTGCAGGGCGCTGAGACGGCTGCGTGCGCTGGTTTCATTCATCAGCTGGTTGGTCAGGATGTAGCCGACCTGCCCGTTGTCCGTCTTCACTTTGCTGTAGCCCGTCTTCTTACTGTCTGACAGGACCATGAGGGATGTACCGCTGGTGAGCATGCGGATGATTCGGTGAGAGGTACTCTCGCCGGTCCGCAGGGTGATCTTCGCGATGTCCGTGACATAGCGGGTTTCCGCCGCGAGCAGGCCGGGCAACAACAACAGCAGGCAGAGCAGGGGGGCTTTGGAGATTTTCATTATCAGCGATCCAGCTACAGAAGAGTCCGTAAAGTTAACAGGTTGTTGGAAATGGGATTTAGATGCATGCCGCAGTTTAATAATCCGTAGGCTTAATGGTGCCCGCCCTCCATGGCTGGACGCCGGCTATTTTCCCAGCAGCAGGAACTCCATCAGCGCCTTCTGTGCATGCAGTCGGTTCTCCGCTTCTTCCCAGACTACACTCTCTTCCGCGTCGATCACCGAGGCGCTGACCTCTTCGCCGCGGTGAGCCGGCAGGCAGTGCATGAACAGGGCGTCTCGCGCCGCATTCTCCATCATCGCCTCATCCACCCGATAGCCGGCGAAGGCCTTCTCCCGCAGGGCCTGCTCCTCTTCCTGTCCCATGCTGGCCCAGACATCGGTGACCACCAGATCGGCATCCCTGGCGGCATCCATGGGGTCACGGATGATGCGTGCCTGGTCTCCTGCCGGGTCGAGGATCGCCGCATCCGGGTCGTAGCCTTCCGGACAGGCGATGTTGAGCGTGAAACCGAAGCGACGTGCGGCGTTGATGTAGGAGTGGCACATGTTGTTGCCGTCGCCGATCCAGGCCACGGTCTTGCCGCGGATATCGCCGCGGTGTTCGAAATAGGTCTGCATATCCGCCAGCAGCTGGCAGGGATGCAGCAGGTCGGTCAGGGCATTGATCACCGGTACCTGGGAGTTGGCGGCGAAGCGTTCCAGCTTCTCCTGCTCGAAGGTGCGGATCATGATGATGTCCAGCATGCGGGAGAGCACCTTGGCACTGTCCTCGATGGGCTCACCCCGACCCAGTTGGGTATCGCGGGGAGAGAGGAAGAGGGCGTGTCCCCCCAGTTGTCCCATGCCGACCTCGAAGGAGACCCGGGTGCGGGTGGAGGATTTTTCGAAGATCATGCCCAGGTTTTTACCTTTCAGCGGGGTGTGGATGTCGCCCCGATGCTGCATGCGCTTGAGCTCCGTGGCTCGGGTGATGATGCCAAACAGCTCCCCGCTGCTCAGGTCCAGGAGGGAGAGGAAATGTCTGGGTTGCTTGTTCATAATCTGCTTCCTCGAGGAAATACTCAGAGAAAATCGGTTACCAGTGTGGTGACGGTCCCAATGATCTGATCCGCCTCCTCATCGGTGAGGATCAGGGGTGGCAGCAGACGGATCACCGAATCGGTGGTTACGTTGATGAGCAGACCCTTCTGCAGGGCCTGGCTGACCAGCTCGCCGCAGGGGCGATCCAGTTCGATGCCGATCATCAGGCCGCTACCACGGATATCGTTCACACCCTTAGTGTTCCGCAGTGAGCTACGCAACCCCTGCAGCAGACGTTCACCCAGGTTGGCGGCCCGCTCCACCAGATGATCGGTTTCCAGGGTCTCCAGCACACTCAGCCCAACCCGGCAGACCAGGGGATTGCCGCCGAAGGTAGAGCCGTGCTTGCCGGGGCCGAGCACATCCGCCGCCGGGCCCTTTGCCAGGCAGGCGCCGATGGGCACCCCATTGCCCAGCCCCTTGGCCAGGGTCATGACATCAGGCAGTATGCCGTTGTGCTGGTGGGCGAACATCCGGCCGGTTCTCCCCATACCGGTCTGGATTTCGTCCAGCATCAGCAACCACTCCTGCTGGTCGCAGATCTGCCGGATGCTATTGAGATAATCGCTGGGGGGTATGTTGACCCCGCCTTCTCCCTGCACGGGTTCCACCAGTACCGCGACCACGTCGCTGTTGCTCTGGGAGATATCCGCGATGGCGTCGAAATCACCAAAGGGGACCCGGATAAAGCCCTTGACCAGGGGTTCGAAACCGGCCTGCACCTTGCGGTTGCCGGTGGCGGTAAGGGTCGCCAGGGTGCGGCCGTGAAAGCTGTTTTCCATCACGATGATGGTAGGGTTGTCGATGCCTTTCCGGTGGCCATGGAGTCGCGCGATCTTGATCGCCGCCTCGTTGGCCTCGGCGCCGGAGTTGGAGAAGAAGACCCGGTCCATACCCGAGAGCCTAGTCAGGAGATCACCCAACGTCTCCTGATGCTGGATGCCGTAGAGGTTGGAGGTATGGATCAGGCTGCCCGCCTGATCGCACAGCGCCTGTTGTATGGCCGGATGGGCATGACCCAGGCCGCAGACGGCAATGCCGGAGATGGCGTCCAGGTAGCGGCGACCCTCTGTATCCCACAGCCAGGCCGCTTCACCCCGTGTAAATGTTACCGGCAACCGCTGGTAGGTCGCCATCAATGAGTCTGACATTTTTCTATATCCCAGAAAAACGAAAGGCACCCGAAATGGATGCCAATTCACCCCTGCTCAGCCGGGGATACCGGCGGAAAACCGGGTAGTCTACTCAGCCGTGGCTGGAAATACAAATCCTAGCTTTTCACTGGACAACCGCCAAGGCTCGGGCACAATGGCGATCTCAGTTATTTTTCCCTATCAGAGAGAATGGAGTTGATCATGACACTTGCGCTTACCCTGCACTTGCTCGCGGCCATCATTTGGGTGGGCGGGATGTTCTTCGCGCACATGGCACTGCGGCCGGCGGTCAATGAGCTGTTGCAGCCCCCGCAACGTCTGCCCTTGATGCTTAAGGTGTTCGATGGCTTTTTTCCCTGGGTTTGGGGCTCGGTTGTCTCGATCCTTGTCAGTGGATTCTGGATCCTCTTTTCTGTCCATGGCGGTGAGGCGCCAGTCTCGCAATGGATCATGGCGGGAATCGGCTGCTTGATGGCGCTAATCTTCGCCTTTATCTATACCTTTCCCTATAAACGGATGGCCGCAGCCTTGCTGGCTGGAGAGCTGCCAAAAGCGGGGGCCGCGATGCTATTGATCCGCCGGCTGATCGGTATCAATCTGATCCTGGGTCTGTTGGTCAGCCTGCTGGCGGTAGCCGGTAGGTACAGCGGGTTTTAGGCGTCACCCTATCTGCAGGAGCTGGTTTGCTCGATTCGATTCTCATGACCGCCTTGGTGATCCTAAAATCCTCAGTTGCCCCTGCCAGATCCTAAACGCCAGCATCGTGCATCACAATATTTAACCATCACTCCCCTCATCCTGTTTGGGTAAGTCTATTTGGGGGATCATTGCCCCAACACATCGACCTTCTGCGGGGCGTTGTGACTGACGTAGTGGAGCGGACAGTCTTCTACCCAGGTGTGGAAGCGGTGGCCCAGCTTGAGAAACTCGATAAAAAACGGCAGCTGACCTATCGGGGTTACCGCGGCTGTTGGGTCCCACTCAACGTGGACTTTGCCCGCGAAGGTTTCTACCTCGATAGCTGGTGACAGCGGCCTTTTTTTCAGCAAAATCGGTTTCACCCTCTGGGGGTTAACGGCTTTCGCTGGCAACACCATGATTTTATCTCAGCGATTCAAAAGCTTGCTATTGCCTCCACCGCCGCCTGCGCCACCGCCACTTCCACCACCGTCGCCTGCGCCACTTCCACCTGTGTCATCGCCATCGGTGTCATCGCCGCCGGTGTCATCCGGGACGTATTCGTATGCGCCAATATCAACAATCAGGTAGCCGAGGCCGCTCCCGTCTTGAGGGCGAGGGACTCCATCAGCATCAATAGAAGCGGCATTGGAGTCGTTGCCTGAGTCGATGGCCGGGGAGCCCGCTGTAAGATGGAAGTCCCAAGCATCAGGATTTGCGAACATAGGATCTGCGTTTATGTAGTACAGATTTTCCGGCCATGTTAAAAGCCAGTCTCCGCCATACACAAGATTGTGTTCGAACGTATTTCCCTCGCCGTACTTCATGGCAAGCCCAAGCCGCCCTGGTCGAGGTACGGCAATATTGTTGTAAATGCGATGATTATTGTCGCCTATGATGATTTCGCCCGTCTCTTCGCGGTCTTTACCATTCATGTAGCAGGTATTGTTACGTACATTGCCATTGTCTGACCAGTTGGCGACAAAGCACCATCCTTCATTCTCCCATATCACGTTGCTTTCTATGACAGCGCTTCCGCCATAGTCCTTGCATACGTCCATGATGATTCCATGACCCTCGCTCTCGGCCTCATTCGTATCCGTGTTGCCCCAGATGAGGTTTCGACGAATTATATGGCCTTCTCTGCACCGGTAGAGATCAACTGCGCTGGTCCATCCGCTCATTGGATTATCATGGATGCGACTATCTTCGACCGTGACACGTGCGGTATCGTGAAGCTCAACCGCTCCCAAGCTGCACCCATGGACGTCCAGGTCTCTCAGGACGACATCGGAGGTGGAGCGCACCCAGGTGCAAAAGCCCTCGGGCCCAAAGTCACGTACTTCGAAGCCCTCTATAGCGATAAATTGGGGTTTCTCACCGAAGTTCCGGTTTTGCAGGACACCAATGCCGTGAGCAACGCCGCCATCACCTGAGATGACCACTGTCTCGCCAGGTAATGCACGAAATGTGATCCAATCGGTACTGGTCCCGCTGTTAACGACCTCAAACACAAAGGCATCGTAACACTCATCGCAGGTGTGAAGTTTGGTATAGGTGCCTCTCCTCACAGTCACCAGGTCTCCAGCAAGGGCTTGGTCACCGGCTGGGCCTAGGTTACACCAAGGCGTCGCCGGACCGACCTCCTCGCGTGTGCGCGAATCGGAGCAGGTGCCTCCCAGCGAGAGAATGTCTACCCACAGCTCTTTGGCCTCAGCAGTGCCGAGTCCAAAATAGAGAAATGCCGATAGGATAAAGAAACTAAAGTGTCTAATATTTGGCTTAAATTGATGGATTGTCATTGGGTACTATCTCCTTCGGCCAAAACCAACAAGCGCTCAGCAATGTTGGTTTCAACCCGGAATCATTAGATATACCTAAAATACTAATACTTTACTTCACAAATATCGCTCGACTTCATCACAAAATTAAGGTATTGCTACCGGGTAATAGCCGTTCCAAATTGTGCAGCGAGCCCAGCTCAATGATTTTGAACTGCTGGGTACATCCATCTATCCCCGTGGGATTTATCAATTTCACTCTCGCAACAGGCCTGTTATTACTCGGCGTCATGCCTTGTTTCGCACCGCAGAGGGCACACCCCGTACCCAGTCCAACCGCCGATTTTATGTACAGTAATATCAGTATGTTGTTAACGATTTATGATAAACTGAGGCTATGAAAGCGGAGCGTACTTCGCCCTTTGAAATGGAATATTTACTCACACAATGATTCAGGCGGTTATAAAGTGTCGACCGGGGGGAGCTGTCTCGGGCATTGACCGAGCGTTTTAAGCCGGTGCTCGAACTATACAAAAGTTGCTACAAGCTGGAAGGCGAACCGTTCCGGTTGAGTCCGGATCACCGTTTTTCCTTTGCACACCGCAGTTATGCGAATGCCAAGGCTTATCTCGAATATGCGCTTTCCCTGGGTGAAGGCTTCATTGCCATAACCGGGGAGGCGGGGACGGGCAAGACCACGCTGATCAGTGATCTCCTTGAGGGACTCGATCGTTCCCGTACCCTGGTTGCGAGGCTGACAAGCGCACATCTGGATCTTGATCATCTGATACTGCAGGTGATCAGTTCCTTTGGTTTGCAGGTGAAGGGTGACAGCCTAGCCCTCTCCTTGAGGGAATTGGAACAGTTCCTGGTTCAGCGAAACCACAGGGGCGAGCGCGCTATCCTGATTGTCGACGAGGCCCAGGGCCTGTCACCCGCCTCACTGGAGGAGTTGCGCCTGCTGTCGAATCTGCAGTACGAGGAGCGATTATTACTGCAAATATTCCTGGTCGGACAGGATGGCCTGCTGGAGATGATCCAGGCGCCCGGTATGGAGCATCTCCACCAGCGTCTCATCGCGGCGTCCTGTCTGGAACCGCTTGACCTGGACGAGACCCTGTCATACCTGGAGTATCGTTTGTGCCAAGTCGGGTGGCAGGGAGATCCGGCGATCAGTGAGGGAGCGATACGTATCATCCACAGGTACAGTGGCGGTATTCCGCGCCGAATCAACCTGATTTCCCATCGCCTGTTTCTGCATGGTGGCGTGCATCAGAAGCACGCACTGACGGGTGAGGATGCCCGGCAAGTGATCGAGGATCTGCGCAAGGAGCACCTGCTGGCCGCCGAGGTGGCCACACTGGAATTGCAGGAAGAAGAGCTGTTTGCACAGAGCGGGGATAGCGATGATAGGTCACGCAGTCTGCCACGTGCCGAGAGTTTTGCGCTTGCCAGACAGCAGGGGCAGCCATCGGCACTGCCCGTTTTCGGGGAACCTACGGCGGAGATTACACCAGCGGACTCAGCCGGCTTAGCGGAAAGTCAGGATCCCGCATACGCTGTAGCGGCTGCTGATTCACCGGACGCTGAAGTCGATGCGTTCACCAGGAAGACGTCAGAAATGTATGCGGACCATGGCGAGCGGCCGTTCGATCCCGATCGCTCGGCGGCAGGGGAGAGAATGGCGCCAGTCGGGCGGATGGTGAAGGAGCCGGGAACCGCGGGACAAAGCCGGCGCTGGGTGTGGGCGACGGTTCTTATCCTGCTGGTGGGTCTGTCACTCGCGGTATTTGCCGAAAAGGAGTTGCGTGACCGTTTGATCGGTTTCATGCATCTGGTACTGAACCAGGGCGAACACAATCCGCTCGGGATTCCGGCAAGTCCGCGGGAGAAGCTCGCTACTCCCTACGCTCTGGACACTGTGGTCAGAACCATGACTCCTGAGCAAACCCGCTCATCAATATCCAGCAAAAGCGGAACCATACAGCGTCATTCGACGCTGGAATTACGCACCGACGGTCTCGTCGGGGCGGGACCGGATCATGATCAGTGACAGATTCACTGAGGATGATCCGGTCGCGCTTCATGTCAGCACTCCTGTGTTTCGCCGAAGTGACGAAGGTATCAGAGATTACCCTGGTAAGGCGTGATAGCAATCGGCAAACCGTTACTCTTGAGAGAACGTTCAGCGGCATCCAGGACCTTGGTGACCCGTAATCCATCGTGCCCGTCGCTCACGGGTTGCGTGCGTTCGCGCACGCACTCGAGGAAGTGCTCACATTCCAGCCGCAGGGGCTCCCCGACCTTGACATAGGGAATGGTAATGTCACCAAAGCGCAAGCTCACGTATTCCGCAAAGGTGTCATAATCACTGCCGTTGGCCGCACCCTTGTCATAAATACGCAGTTTTTCGTTGCTCTCCAGGTCGTCGAATACCGCCATTTTCTTACTGCCGACGATGGTGATCTTGCGGACCTTGTGAGGGTCAAGCCAGCTCACATGGATGTGCGCCATCGAATTGTCGTTGAAATTCAGGGTCAGGAAAACCACGTCTTCGATCCCTTCCTGCAGATAGCCCTGTCCACGGGCCGCTACGTCCGTTGGTTCCTTGCCAAGCAGGTAGAGGATGGACGAAATGTCATGGGGTGCGAAGTTCCAGAGCGCATTTTCATCGGTGCGCACGGTGCCAAGGTTTACCCGCTGGTTATAGATGTAATAGACATTCCCCAGTTCATCGGCGTCTATCATCTGTTTTAGCTTTGTGATGATGGGATGATACTCCAGCAGGTGACCAACCATGAGAATGCGCTCATTCTGTTCCGCGAGCCTGATCAGTTCCTCCGCTTCGTCCACGTTGAGCACAAAGGGCTTCTCCACGTAGACGTCTTTGCCCGCTTCCAATGCAGCCTTGCAGAGCTCGTAATGGGTCGGTGCCGGGGTGGCGATAACCAGCGCCTGTATTTCACTGTCCTCCAGCATATCCTCGAATCGGGTACAGGTCACGGTGCCCGGGAGCTGGGTCTGTAACTGTTCCAGCTTTGATATATCCGTGTCGCAAATGTACTTGAGTTCGCAGTCCGGTATCTGAAAATAGTTTCGGGCGAGGTTTTTCCCCCAGCCACCGACGCCAATTACCGCTAGTTTCACCATCGTGTTATCTCCAAAAAAATGTCGTTATTGTTCAAATTGCAGGCTGGTTCGAATGCCGGGCCCTGGCGCTGTTATTTCATGCCGTCATGCGGCCGGCATACTGGAAGAGTGCGTTAAGGATCGCACTGGCCGCATCTCCGTCACCGAAGTAGCGTGATGCTTCCTGTGAAAACCCGGCGGCCCCGCCGGAGGCGTATTGTTGCCAGCGGGAGACTGCCCCGAGTATCTTTTCCGGGTCGGTTCCGGTCAACAGGTTGCCCCCGGCTTCAACGGTTTCCACCCATTCGGTCTGCTCGCGCAGGGTAATGCAAGGACATCCGAGGAAGAATGCCTCTTTTTGCAATCCACCGGAATCGGTCAGCGCCATCTTTGCGCTATCGAGCAGCAACAGGATATCCAGGTAGCCCAGGGGTTCGACAAGATGTAGCTGTGGATGTGCGGACCAGTTCGCGTATTTCGATTTCAGGGATTTTGCCGTTCGGGGGTGGACCGGGAATACCAGCGGCAGTCCCTGGGCCGCCACTTCGTTCAACGCCTGCAGCAGTCTTTTCAGCCGTCCTTTCTCATCCGTGTTCGAGGCGCGATGTACGGTCACCAGTCCGAATGTTCCAGGCTCCAGCCACAGCTTTTTCAGAATACTTGACTGCTGTTTCGCGAGTTTCCGGTTGAACAGCACAGCGTCGTACATGATGTCACCGGTAAATACCGTTCTCGTTGACAGATTTTCCTTCTCCAGGTTCCTGATCGCGGTTGGCGTTGGTGCGAGCAGCAGGTCGGAGACGTGATCCGCCACCAGCCGGTTGATCTCTTCGGGCATCTGACGGTCGAAGCTGCGCAGTCCCGCCTCGACATGGGCCACGGGAATCTGGAGCTTGGATGCAGCGAGCGCACCCGCTAGGGTGGAGTTGGTATCCCCGTAGGTGACCACCATGTCCGGCGATGTGTCGAGCAGGATTTCCTCGATTTTCTGCAGCATCCGGGCGGTCTGATCGCCGTGACGGCCAGAACCGACGTCGAGGTGAAAGTGGGCGCGCGGAATCTTCAGTTCGTCGAAGAAAATGTCAGACATCCCGGTATCGTAGTGTTGACCGGTATGGATAATAATGCTCTCGACGGGCTGAGTGTCGCCGGTATTGTGTTCAGCGATCGCACGTTCCAGTGGCGCGAGTTTAATAAACTGCGGGCGCGCGCCCACAATATTGACGAGTTTCATGTTCTGGCCCGCATCTACTGGTGACTCAGCTAGCTGGTGTTTTTCTAAGACTGCGCTGCAAAAATGCAGGCTAGCGATAGAAGTCCGCGATGCTGTCCACCACGCTGTCCTGTTGTTCCCGGGTCAGTTCCGGATAGATCGGGATCGCGAGTGTTTCACCTGCTGCCTGTGACGATATCGGGCAGTCCTCCGGTTTATAGCCGAGATTTTCGAAACATTTCTGCATGTGCAGCGGAATCGGATAGTAGATTTCACTGCCGATCCGGTTTTCCGTCAGCCAGGCCTTGAGCTCGTCACGCCGTTGAACCCTGAGTACATACTGGTTGTAGATGTGGCGATACCCCGCATCTGCTCGGGGGGTGAAGACCTGTTCGCCCAGTCCCGCGTTTGCGAACGCTGCGTCATAGTAACGGGCGTTCTCCTGACGTTCGGCAGTCCACCCGTCCAGGTACTTGAGTTTGACCGACAGGACGGCAGCCTGTAGCGCGTCGAGCCGGAAATTTCCACCGATGATGGCGTGGTGATACTTGGGTTT
>JBDLIF010000029.1:0-13961 GCA_039714955.1 Pseudomonadota bacterium
CGAGTATGCTCATCGACGAAGATACCAAGGCAGTCGAAGACATCCTTTTCTGAGCCAGCCCTCCAGGGCTGGAGTAGCTCAGAAGGCGAGTGGGTCCACCCCCTCGTTTTTCAGCATATCGATCAGGCGTATGAGAGGCAGTCCTATCAAAGAATTGGGATCATCGCCTTCCATCTTGCGAAACAGGGCAATCCCGAGGCCTTCCGATTTAAATGAGCCGGCACAGTTATAGGGTTGCTCCCGTTTCAGGTAGTTCTCGATGCCTGATCTTGTCAATTCGCGGAAATAGACATGGAAGGGTTCGCAACAGATCTGGGTTTTCCCGGTACGGCTGTTCAGCAGGCAAAGCCCAGTAGAAAAAGTGACCCGATTTCCTGAGGCTAAGCGTAATTGATTGACGGCACGTTCATGATCACCAGGTTTACCCAGGATTTTTCCCTTGATGGTGGCCACCTGATCGGAACCGATTATCAGTGCCCCGGGATGCTCAGTGGAGACCGCTGAGGCCTTGAGTTTTGCAAGACGAACGACCAGTGATTCCGGCGTTTCATTGGGTTCTGGAGTCTCATCAATATCCGGGGAGGCGGTAATGAAATCGAATCCCAGCCTAGAGAGCAGTTCACGTCTGAAGGGTGAGGTGGAGCCGAGCACGAGTTGCTGGCTTGATTTCGGGGGGGCCATGGTCATTTTTATCTGTTTCTATTCACTATGCAGCATCGCATAAGTCGTTAATCTAGCCTGACATAATCGTTAACATGGATATTCTAAATAAAACATATTAAGTATATTCAAACAATACAAAAGGGCATGTTATTAAACTAATTACTGCTTGACAGTCATGCTTGTTGACACGTAAAAAGCCAATATTTCAGTAAAACAGTCAATGAATATAATGCCGATAACAGAGCTCATGATAAGTGGTTTGAATTTGATGCTTCTAGGCATGGGGATCGTCTTTACCTTCCTGGTAACCTTGGTCTTCAGCATGCTCGGAATGTCACGCTTGGCGCAGGCTGTCGAGGAACAGACGGCAGATCGGGAAAAGATCATGCCACCTTCGCCGGCGATGCAACCCTCTGTCGGGACAAGAGGCGACCTGGTGGCTGTCATCTCCGCGGCAATCTCACGATATCGGACGACACATAGCTGAAATCGCTGTAAAATTCTGTAGGACTGTAAATCTGATCCGGGCTAATAGATAGAGACCGAACACTGGATAGTTATGAGTGAGAAAAAGCCTTTAGGTATTACTGACGTCGTTCTGCGTGATGCCCACCAATCCCTATTCGCGACCCGGCTACGCCTGGAAGACATGTTGCCGATCGCCGAGAAACTCGATCAGGTTGGCTTCTGGTCGTTGGAATCCTGGGGGGGCGCTACCTTCGATGCCTGTATAAGATTTCTTGGCGAGGATCCCTGGGAGCGCCTGCGGGAGTTCAAGGCGGCCATGCCGAAGACGCCACAGCAGATGCTGCTGAGGGGACAGAATATCCTGGGATATCGGCACTATGCGGACGATGTGGTTGAGGCCTTTGTCGACCGTGCGGCGGAAAATGGCATCGATGTCTTTCGTATCTTCGATGCGATGAACGATATCCGTAATCTGGAGACGGCGGTAAAGGCCACTCTAAAGACCGGCAAGCACGCCCAGGGCACCATGTCATATACGGTCAGCCCGGTGCATGATCTGGATTATTGGGTGGAGATGGGACGAAATCTGCAGTCTATGGGTTGTGATTCCATCTGCATCAAGGACATGGCGGGTCTGCTCAGGCCTTATGTGGCGGAAGAACTGGTCAAGCGTCTGAAATCAGTCTGTTCCATCCCGATAGCCATGCAGAGCCATGCCACGACGGGCATGAGTACGGCTACGGCGATCAAAGCGACGGAAGCGGGCATCGACATGGTGGATACCGCCATCTCCTCCATGAGCATGACCTATGGCCACTCTCCCACCGAGTCGGTGGTGGCTATCCTGGAGGGAACCGATCGGGACACGGGCTTGAACCTGCCACTTCTGGAAGAGATCGCCGCCTATTTCCGGGAAGTACGCAAAAAATACGCCAAATTTGAAGGGGCGCTCAAGGGTGTTGACTCCCGCATCCTGGTAGCCCAGGTGCCAGGTGGCATGCTGACGAACATGGAGAATCAACTGAGAGAACAGGGGGCTAGCGAGCGGCTGGATGAGGTGCTGCGGGAGATCCCCAGGGTGCGTGAAGACCTGGGCTTTATTCCTCTGGTCACGCCCACCTCTCAAATTGTCGGTACCCAGGCGGTGCTGAATGTTCTGACAGGCGAGCGCTACAAGAGCATCGCGAAAGAGACAGCGGGGGTGTTGAAGGGAGAGTATGGCGCGACCCCCGCGCCGGTGAATATTGAGCTGCAGGCCAGAGTCCTGGAAGATGGAGAGAAGCCCATAACCTGCCGTCCGGCCGATCTGCTGGACGCGGAGATGGACAGGCTCACGGACGAGTTTCACAAACTCGCCAGGCAGCACGGCATAACGATTGCCGATCAAGAGATCGATGATGTCTTGATCTACGCGCTCTTTCCGCGGGTCGGGCTCAAGTTCCTTGAGAATCGTAACAATCCGGATGCCTTTGAGCCGGCCCCAGGCAGTGAACCTGAGCCCATTTCAAAATCTCCCGAGCCAGCTCTCCCCGCGGGGGGAACAGAGGCCTACCGGGTTGAAGTGAATGGTGTGACCTATGAGGTGAAGGTGACCCCGGATGGCAGGGTCCATGATGTCCGTCCACCTGCCGGCAGCGAGGCATCTCATGCCCAAGCCGCCCCAGCTCCGCGGATTGCCAGCATAACGGCCCCACTTGCCGGGAACATATATAGGATCAATGTCACCAAGGGCCAGCAGATTGCCTCCGGTGAGGTGATAATGATCCTTGAGGCGATGAAAATGGAGACCGAGGTCAGGGCTGCTTCCGCGGGTACGGTGGCCGATATTCATGTGAAAGAGGGCGATGCCGTGCAGGTAGGCGCTCCACTGATCAGTCTCTCCTGATGGTCGAATTGGGACTGGAGCCATTGTGGCAATCCACGGGGATCGCCAACCTGGAGTGGGGGCGGGCGCTGATGATGTGTATCGGCGGGCTGTTGATCTACCTGGCGGTGGTGAAAAAGTTTGAGCCCCTGTTGTTGCTGCCTATTGGTTTTGGTGCCATTTTGAGCAACATTCCGCTGGCTGGGATCGGTGGCGCGGATGGTCTGTTGGGACAGATCTACCATGTCGGTATAGAGACGGGTGTATTTCCCCTGCTCATATTTATGGGAGTTGGTGCGCTGACCGACTTTGGCGCCCTCATCGCCATGCCCTGGACCCTGTTACTGGGGGCCGCGGCCCAGTTCGGTATCTTTGTTACCTTGATTGGGGCCCTGGGTTTAAACCTGATTCCAGGATTCGATTTTTCCTTGGCCGACGCGTCGGCGATCGCCATCATCGGCGGTGCTGATGGGCCCACGGCGATCTTTCTGGCATCCCGACTTGCCCCCGACCTGCTTGGTGCAATCGCGGTGGCAGCCTACTCCTATATGGCCCTGGTGCCGATCATCCAGCCGCCAATCATGCGTCTACTCACCACGGAGAAGGAACGTGCCGTGGAGATGCAGCAGCTCAGACACGTCAGCAAGATGGAGAAGGTGTTGTTTCCCTTCACGGTGCTGATGCTCTGTATCATTTTCCTGCCATCGGCGGCTCCACTGATCGGCATGTTGACATTCGGCAATCTGTTGCGCGAAAGCGGAGTGGTAGAGCGTCTCAGCCATGCGGCGCAGAATGAAATCATCAATATCGTAACGATCTTCTTGGGGTTGGCGGTAGGCTCCAAGCTCTCCGCGGATAAGTTTCTGTCAGTAGAGACGCTAGGTATTTTAGCCCTCGGGGCATTCGCATTCTGCATTGGAACGGCCGCGGGTGTGTTGATGGGAAAGATCATGCATCGTGTCACGGGAGGAAAGATCAATCCCTTGATTGGTGCCGCGGGAGTTTCCGCCGTACCCATGGCAGCTCGTGTGGTTAACAAGGTTGGGTTGGAAACCAACCACCATAATTTTCTACTGATGCACGCCATGGGGCCGAATGTAGCGGGCGTCATCGGCTCCGCCGTAGCAGCAGGCGTACTTCTAGCTTTAGTTGGGTGAGACTGAACCCTTTGTCCAGTGGACAAAGGAAGTCAGTCGAACGACCGCACAGGAGGTGCGGGCCGGGGATCAGTAAAAACCACCCTAGTCGCGCCATGGATGGCAGCTGCGAAGGTGAGAAAGACCGCCAGTGGACAAAGGAAGTCAGCCGAACGACCGCACACGATGTGCGGGCCGGGGATCAATAAAAGCCACCACAGTCGCGCCATGGATGGCAGCCTCAGACGTAAAAAAACGTAACTATGCAGCTTCATCACAAGCAGGTCACTGCTTCCAGGTATTTCTTAAAGAAGTCGCCGTGAATACGTCCTTGTAGGCTTGACTGCAGCGTCCATGCTGCAGACACTTCTTTAAGAAATACCTGAAATCAGTATGTTATAGCTGCTCAATCATTCATTCTGAATAGTGACGAAAAACCTCTGTGGACAAAGGAAGTCAGCCGAACGACCGCACAGGCCGAATCCTGCTCCCGGCAGGTATCGGCATTTCCCACTTCCCTGTGGGTCAGAAGTGCGGATCGGAAACAGTTAACACTCGCCACGGCTTTACTCTGTGAACCTCTATGTCATTTTGACATGGGCGCCGCTCTCATAATATGATTGCGCGCTTATGTCGCAGCACTTGCCTGAGCATCTGGATCCCTGGCGGTTTGCCGATCTTGGTAAGCGGATCAGTGGTTCCTATCTTCTGGGAGATCTGCCTAGATTGCGTGAATATCTGGTGGATTCCCAGGGCGAAGTCAGTTTCACACTGGAATTCTCCCGTGACCGCCGGCAGCGTTCATGCCTGTTTGGAAAGGTTGAGGCTACCCTGATGCTTGAGTGTCAGCGTTGTCTTGATGCCATGCCCTGGCAGGTAAAATCAGATGTGTCGGTTGCCTTCGTTGAAGGTATCGATGAAGCAGAGAGGCTTCCTGATGAGCTCGATCCAGAGCTGGTGGAAGACGGTCAGGTGAAACTCAGGGATCTGGTCGAGGATGAATTGTTGTTGGCGCTGCCCCAGGTGCCTATGCACCCTTCGGGGAAATGTACAGGGCAGCTTGACGGTGAGTCTGAAGATAGTAATGACGCAGTGCGCGAAAACCCGTTTGCAGTTCTGGCGGAACTGAAACGTGACAAATGATTTTTTTTGAGCAAACTCAGGAGTTCAGCCATGGCTGTTCAGCAGAATAGAAAGACCCCTTCCAGGCGTGGTATGCGTCGCGCCCATGATTCATTGAAGGGGGAGACCCTCTCAATCGATTCCACAACTGGTGAGACTCATCTGCGCCATCACGTCACCGCGGATGGCTTCTATCGTGGTCGTAAAGTGATAGAAAGCAAGGGCGAATAAACCCTTCTGACGGTCTGATATCCGTACTCACTCGAGCCCTGGTGGACCATCAACCTCTACCGGGTTCCTCTTACTCTCCGGGGCTGATCCAACTTAATGAGCAAGGCTGTCACAATTTCATTGGATGCCATGGGTGGTGATCATGGCGCCGAGGTTGTCGCGCCTGCTGCTCTGAATTACCTAAAACGTGACAATGAAACGAGGCTAGTCCTGGTTGGGCCGGAAGATAAGTTGAAGGCCGGAGTGGGTACCCATGGATTTGGGGATCGCTTGAGGATTCACCATGCCTCACAGCGGGTGGAGATGGATGAATTGCCCTCCAAGGCCCTGCGTAACAAGAAAGATTCTTCCATGCGGGTAGCCATCAACCTGGTAAAGGAGGGGGTGGCGGATGCCTGTGTCAGTGCCGGCAATACCGGCGCATTAATGGCCACCTCCCGTTTTGTGCTGAAGATGCTGCCCAATGTGGACCGGCCAGCGATTATTACCGCGCTACCCTCCATTGAAGGCCAGACCTACATGCTGGACCTTGGCGCCAATGTGGATTGTGCCGCGGAGCACCTGTTTCAATTCGCTGTCATGGGGAGTGAACTGGTCTCTGTAGTGGAAGATCTTGCTTACCCAAGAATCGGTCTGCTGAATATCGGTCAGGAGGAGATCAAGGGGAATGAGCAGGTCAAGGGCGCCCATGATCTACTGACCGGCAGCAGCCTCAATTATGTGGGCTATGTGGAAGGCGACGATATCTACAAAGGAGGCACGGATGTCATTGTTTCTGATGGCTTTGTCGGAAATGTGGCATTGAAGAGCAGTGAAGGGGTCGCCAAGATGATCAGCCACTTTATGAAGGATGCCTTCAAAAAGAACCTGTTGACCAAAACCGCGGGGCTGATTGCCTTGCCTGTATTGCGCCGATTCCGCCAGCGTATCGACCCCCGGCGTTATAACGGTGCCAGCCTGCTCGGGCTGCGGGGTGTCGTCATCAAGAGCCATGGAGGGGCGGATAAACTGGCCTTCGCCAATGCCATCAGCATTGCCCGGAAAGAGGCGCTCAACGATGTACCGTCTCGCATTGCGGAACAGGTTAAGGCTCACCTAGATACAAGGGAAAGCGCGTGATCCACTCCCGCATAGCCGGTACTGGCAGTTACCTACCGGAAAAGATCCTTAGCAACCAGGATCTGGAAAAGATGGTCGATACCAGCGATCAATGGATCGTTGAGAGGACCGGCATCCGTAAGCGTCACATCGCCGCGGATGATGAATATACCTGCGATCTCGCGGAAAGGGCCGCACGTAATGCCATGGAGATGGCGGGTGTCGTCCCGAACGATATTGATCTTATAATTGTCGCCACCACCACCCCGGATCAGATCTTCCCCAGTACCGCCTGTCTGTTGCAGGCGCGGCTTGGTATCCATGGACCCGCGGCCTTCGATGTACAGGCAGTATGCACGGGCTTTGTCTATGCCATGAGCGTGGCCGACAAGTTTATCAAAACAGGCAGTGCCAAGCGGGCCCTGGTGGTGGGTGCTGAAACACTCTCCCGTATCGTCGACTGGAAAGACCGCAATACCTGCGTGCTGTTTGGAGACGGAGCGGGGGCGGTCGTACTTGAGGCAAGCGAGGAACCCGGCGTTATATCAACCCATTTGCATGCGGATGGCGCCTTTGAGAGGCTGTTGCGTGTGCCATCCGGGGTGTCCCGTGGCTATGATGTACTTCAGGAAGGCACTGCATATATGGAGATGCGGGGTAACGAGGTATTCAAGATGGCGGTCACCACCTTGGGCCGTATCGTGGATGAGACCCTGAAGGCCAACGGCATGGAAAAGCCGGAGGTGGACTGGCTGATCCCACACCAGGCGAATATTCGCATTATCAATGCCACCGCCAAGAAACTGCGTCTCCCGATGGATCATGTGGTGGTCACGGTGGATGAACATGGCAATACCTCTGCTGCTTCCGTGCCTCTGGCATTCGATACCGCAGTGCGGGATGGGCGCATCAGGCGGGGTGAAACCCTCTTGATGGAGGCCTTTGGTGGCGGCTTCACCTGGGGTTCCGTCCTGGTCAAATTCTGATTTCCGAATTGAGTTACGCATGAGCGATTCAAATTTCAGTATCGTCTTCCCGGGGCAGGGCTCCCAGTCCGTCGGTATGCTCAAAGAGCTGGCGGAGAATTTTACCCTGATGGAGGAGACCTTTACGGAGGCCTCGGATGCACTCGGTTTCGATCTTTGGAAACTGGTCCGGGAGGGGCCGGCAGAGGAGCTCAATCAGACCCAGAATACCCAACCCGCCATGCTCACGGCGGGTGTCGCGGTATGGCGTATCTGGCAGGCAGAGGGTGGAGCAACCCCTGCGGTCATGGCTGGCCATAGTCTGGGGGAATATTCCGCCCTGGTTTGCGCGGGTGCGATCAAGTTCCCGGAGGCGGTCAGTCTGGTGGCTGAACGGGGGCAGTTCATGCAAGAGGCGGTTCCAACAGGAGCGGGTGGTATGGCGGCCATCCTTGGGCTCGAGGACGAGCAGGTTCGGGAGATCTGCGCACAAGCGGCCGAGAACGAAATAGTTGAAGCGGTTAATTTCAACTCGCCTGGCCAGGTCGTGATCGCTGGGGCCAGGGCCGCGGTAGATCGCGCCTGTGATCTGGCCAAGGCGGCTGGGGCCAAGCGGGCCCTGCCACTGCCTGTCAGTGTGCCATCACACTGCGCATTGATGCAGCCCGCGGCAGAACGACTGAGCGAACGTCTGGTGGAGATCGACATAGAGATGCCGGGGATTCCGGTGCTGCACAACGTGAACGTCGCCCAGGCAGCTGATCCCCAGCGTCTGCGCCAGCATCTGGCTGAACAGCTTTACCGCCCGGTACGCTGGGTTGAAACCATCCATGCGATGGCCGGCATGCAGGTGGAAATGATCATCGAGGCAGGGCCAGGTAAGGTGCTGACCGGTTTGACCAAGCGTATCGACCGCAAACTCAACGGTCTGGCGATCTACGATATTGACGGTTTGAAGAAAGCGCTGGAGGCGTTGCAATGATGTTGGAGAATGAGATTGCCCTGGTAACGGGTGCCAGCCGTGGCATTGGCGCGGCCATTGCTGACGGTCTGGCAAAGGCCGGGGCGGTTGTGGTGGGCACCGCCACATCGCAGTCTGGTGCTGATGCCATATCAAACCGCTTTGAGACAGCGGGCCATAAGGGCAGAGGTATGGTCCTGAATGTCACGGATCAGACCTCCATCGACAGTCTGATGAAGGTCGTCGGTGATGAATTCGGTGCTCCCAGCATCCTGGTCAACAATGCGGGCATCACGCGGGATAATCTGCTGATGCGCATGAAGGATGATGAGTGGGAAAGTATCATCGAAACCAATCTGACCTCCATATTCCGCCTGAGTAAGGCGGTGCTGCGTGGCATGATGAAGGCGCGCAAGGGACGCATCATCAATATCTCATCGGTGGTTGGCTCCATGGGAAATGCCGGACAGACCAACTATGCCGCGGCCAAGGCGGGCATCTTCGGCTTCACCAAATCCATGGCTCGTGAGGTTGGCTCCCGGGGGATTACGGTCAACTCGATCGCGCCGGGTTTTATCGATACTGACATGACCCGCGAATTGTCGGAGGAACAGCGCAAGGGGTTGGTGAAGAACATCCCCCTGCAAAAGCTGGGACAACCCGAAGATATCGCCAATGCGGTAATTTTTCTGGCCTCGGAAGCAGGCGGTTACATCACGGGCGAGACATTGCATGTCAATGGCGGGATGTACATGGGCTGATTTCAGATTCTCGAGAGTGCCTAAGAGTAGAGCTTGAGTGGATTGAAAAATGACTGTAATACAGAGGGTTGTATTAAGCTTACAACGAAATTTATCATATGATAAATTACCTTGGATTACGCTTTTCACATGCAAAAATTGTTAATACAATACTCCATCGGTTGCATTCGTTGCCGAAGGATTCATCCATGAGGAAATTAAGAAAATGAGCGATGTCGTAGAACGAGTTCGGAAAATTGTTGTAGAACAACTGGGTGTCAAAGAAGACGAGGTTACTTTGGAAGCTTCCTTCGTCGACGATCTGGGCGCTGATTCTCTCGACACTGTTGAACTGGTGATGGCTCTTGAAGAGGAATTTGAGACTGAAATTCCCGATGAAGAAGCAGAGAAGATCACCACCGTACAGCTGGCGGTCGACTACATCAACGCCCATGGCTGACAGCTCAGTTTATGCTGCTAATCTGAGGCCGCCGTGTTTTTTGACCGGTACGCGGCCTTTTGGTTATCAGCCATGTCTAGTAATGAATTAAGGGGTAGTCTTAAATGACCGCAAGAAGGGTTGTTGTTACCGGGCTAGGTATGGTTGCCCCCGTTGGTCTTGATGTACCAACTGCCTGGGAAAGTATTCTGGCCGGCAGAAGCGGTATCCAGCCGATCACCCATTTCGATGTGGGACCGTTCAGCACGCGGTTTGGTGGTCCGATCTATGGGTTCGAGATTACCGATTATGTCTCCGTCAAGGATGCCAAGAAGATGGATAAGTTTATCCACTACGGCGTTGCCGCGGGCTGCCAGGCCATTGAAGATTCGGGCCTGGAGGTCAGCGAAGAGAATGCGGACCGTATTGGTGTGCTGATCGGCTCCGGCATCGGCGGTATTACCGGTATCGAGAACAGCTACCAGGCCTATCTCGATGGTGGCCCCCGGAAGATCTCTCCATTCTTCGTGCCGGCCAATATCATCAACATGGTTTCCGGTAACCTCTCCATTAAATATGGTTTGCGAGGCCCGAACTACTCCATCGTCTCTGCCTGCAGCAGTGGTGCTCACAGTATTGGTGAAGCCGCCATGATGATACGTCACGGGCGCACCGATGTGATGGTGGCCGGTGGCGCTGAGATGGCCACATCTCCGGTTGGTCTGGGTGGCTTTGCCGCTGCCAGGGCGCTCTCCAGGCGCAATGATGATCCCCAGGCAGCCAGTCGCCCCTGGGACAGGGACCGGGATGGTTTCGTGCTCAGTGATGGCGCCGGTGTGGTGGTGCTGGAGGAGTACGAGCAAGCCAAGGCGCGTGGCGCGAATATCTACGCCGAGCTGGTGGGTGTCGGGATGAACTCCGATGCCTACCATATGACGGCACCTTCCAAGGATGGTTCCGGTGCGGCCAAGTGCATGCGGATGGCCCTGGATGATGCGGGAGCGAATCTTGAGCAGGTGGACTACATCAATGCCCACGGTACCTCCACACCCGCGGGTGACGTGGCGGAAACCCTGGCGATCAAACGTGCCTTTGGTGATCACGCCGATAGACTTAGTGTCAGCTCCACCAAGTCGATGACCGGGCATATGCTCGGGGCGGCAGGCGGTGCCGAGGCGGTCTTTACCATCCTGGCCTTGCGGGATCAGGTCGCGCCGCCCACGATCAACCTGGAAAACCAAGACCCTGATTGCGATCTCGACTTTGTGCCGAACACCGCACGAGAGATGCAGTTGGATCTGGTTATCTCCAACTCCTTTGGCTTCGGCGGCACCAATGGCACCCTGGTCTTCCGTCGCGCCGACTGAGTCGTTTCCAATAACCGTCCCCTGAATCCCGGGGGCGGTATCTTCTCTTGCTGATCAACGGCGTACCCACTCATCAGATAGCCGCCACGGACCGGGGGCTGCAATATGGCGATGGCCTGTTCGAAACCATCGCCGTGGTCAATGGCTCCCCCAGGTTGTGGGAGCGGCACATGGCCAGGCTTAGGCTGGGGGAACAGCGCCTCGGATTGCCCCCAGAGGATAAAGAGCGTCTGCTGCGGGAGATCCTTTCGCTGCTGGAGGACGGCCAGCGGGGAGTGATCAAGATCGTTCTGACCCGCGGCCAGGGGGGGCGGGGTTACCGTCCGCCGGAGCAGCCGCGGACCAGCCGTATCATCAGTCTGCATGATTGGCCGGACTATCCGGCCGAATGGTTCAGCAAGGGAATTTCACTGCGTATCTGCGCGACCCGGCTTGGGCGAAATGAGCGGCTGGCCGGCATCAAGCACCTCAATCGTCTGGAGCAGGTATTGGCGCGCAGTGAGTGGCAGGACGATAAGATTCCCGAAGGCTTGATGCTCGATGAAAGGGACTGTGTGATCGAGGCCACCCAGTCCAACCTGTTTCTGTTGCGGTATGGGCGTCTGCTGACCCCCGACCTGTCGAAATGCGGGGTGGCGGGTGTGGTGCGCGAGCTGGTTCTGGAGCTGGCGAAGGATCTGGGCATGCAGACGGTCGTGTCAGAGATTACCCTTGACCAGGTCAAGTCGGCGGATGCCCTGTTTCTGACCAGTTCCTTACTCGGGATCTGCCCGGTTGCCGAACTGGAGGAATGTCGGTTTAACATTCAGAAGATACCCTCAGCCTTGAGCGCCAGAATCCGCGGCCTTGTTATGGGGTAGACCGAGGCGGGGTGAAGAAACGCGACCTATTATTACATCGAATCGAGCTTTTTCGAGTAGAATCCGTTAGATGTTGAATCGTCTCCTCGGTATCCTGATCTTTGTCTGCAGTCTTTTGTTTGCCTGGGGCTGGATGCAGTATGACCACTTCATCAAGTCTCCCATCAATCTCCCCGATGAGGGAATCCTCTATAACCTGACGCCCGGCAGTTCCGTACAGGGTCTGGCGGCGGATTTGACAGTCAAAGGTGTCATTGAACAGCCCATTATGCTTCGGTTGCTGGCGCGCTGGACCCAGCAGGCCAATCAACTCAAGGCGGGTGAATACCGGATTCCGGCGGGTGTCACCCCAGGTCAATTGCTTGAAATCTTTGCCTCAGGGAAAGTGGTCCAGCACTCACTTACTCTGATCGAAGGCTGGACGTTCAAACAGATGATGGCGGCGGTCAGTCGTCATCCCGCCTTAAGACACAGCCTGACCGAACTGGCGGATGAGGCGATCATGCATCGCCTGGGTTATGCGGATCTGCATCCGGAAGGGCGCTTCTATCCCGACACCTATCACTTTCCCAGGGATACCAGCGATGTGGACTTCCTGATCAGGGCTTACAAAAGAATGGAACAGTTTCTGGCTGGTGCATGGGATAAGCGCGCTGCGGATCTGCCCCTGAACACACCCTATGAGGCGCTTGTCCTGGCCTCCATCGTGGAACGGGAGACGGCCCTGCCAGCAGAGCGTCCGAGGATTGCCGGTGTGTTTATCCGGCGGCTGCGGAAGGATATGCGGCTGCAGACCGATCCCACCGTGATCTATGGCATGGGCGATCGCTATGACGGGAATATCCGCCGTCGTGACCTCAAGGCCGATACGGCTTACAACACCTATGTGCATAAAGGCCTGACACCCACGCCCATCGCCATGCCCAGCGGTGAAGCCATTCAGGCCGTGTTGCACCCGCAGCCGGGCAAGGCGCTCTATTTCGTGGCAATGGGGGACGGGGGGCACTACTTTTCCGCCAGCCTGGAAGAGCACAATAAGGCGGTGCGCAAGTACCAGTTGAAACGCTAGCCATGCAAAGAGGCCGCTTCATCACCGTAGAAGGCGGAGAGGGTGCTGGCAAGAGCAGCAATCTCGCCTTTATCCAGCAGTTGCTGGAGCAAGTCGGCAAATCCGTGTTGTTCACCCGGGAGCCGGGCGGCACGCCCCTGGGAGAGGAGATCCGACAGCTGCTGCTCGGGCACCGGCACACCGGCATGGCGGACGATACCGAACTGCTGCTGATGTTCGCCGCCAGGGCGGAGCATATCCGGCAGAAGATCCTGCCGGCCCTGGATTCCGGGGTATGGGTGTTATGCGATCGCTTCACCGATGCCTCCTATGCCTACCAGGGGGCAGGGCGGGGTATCAGCCGGGAGCGGATCGCGATCCTGGAGCAGTTTGTCCAGGGCGATTTACGTCCCGATCTGACCTTGCTGCTCGACCTCCCGGTCGAGCTCGGGCTGGACAGGGCAGGCAGCCGTTCCGAACCGGACCGCTTCGAGCGCGAGGCAGGTGACTTTTTCCACAAGGTGCGCCAGGATTACCTCAGAATTGCCGAAGAGGAGCCAGCAAGAGTGAAGCTAATTGACGCCTCGCCTACCCTGGAGCAGGTCCAGGGTCAGATCGCGCTGGTCATGAAAACCTTTCTGGAGTCCCCGGATGGATAAGGCAGCCCACCAGCGGTTGCCCTGGCAGCAGGGTATCTGGGACAGGTTGCAACAGGCCCGTCAACAGGGGCGGTTACCCCATGCCATGCTGTTTGCCGGTCCGGCGGGGGTGGGCAAGGCCAGTTTCGCCTATGCCCTGGCCCAGTCCCTGCTCTGCGATTCAGCCGATGAACAGGGGGAGCCCTGTGGCCATTGCCGCCACTGCCACCTGCTGCAAGCCGGTAACCATCCCGATTTTCGCCTGATCGGACCGGAGGAGGGGAGCAAAAGCGGAGAGATCAAGATCGACACGATCCGCGGCCTCACCGAGGGTGCCACCCTGACCGCCCGGTCCGGTGGC
>JBDLIF010000030.1:0-13904 GCA_039714955.1 Pseudomonadota bacterium
AAGATCGCCGAGATCGAGGACGAACTGGCCGCCCAACGTGAAATCCACACCCAGATGGTTGCCAGCGTCGGACGCCTCAAGGCAACCGTGCTCGAGACCGACCGGGGCATCAAGGCCATGGAGCGTGAAGTGAAAAGCATTAAGGCTACCGAGTATGCCCAGAGGGCGGCAGAGGCCACCGCCGCTAAGCATTCCGGCTCTTCGGCCTCCATGGCTACCGCTGCCGAGCGTATGAAACGCATCAAGGAGCGTCAGGAAGTGCGCCGTCACCGCATGGACGCGGCCCGGGAACTGGCCGATACTGAGAGCGGTGGTGATCTCAAGGCCAAGATGGCCGCGGCGGGGATTGGCGTTAATAAGCCCTCCCGGGACGCCATCATGGAGCGCATAAAAGCGCGCCAAAACGCCACTTAACGCATCGTGGGCTTCTTCAAGAAATTTGGCTGGAACAAGGGCGGGGAAGAGAGCCCCCGTTGCCTGGAACATCCTCGCGACCTGGAGCCGGGAGACATGCTCAAGTTCGCCTTCTCGGACCAGGGAGAGATCAGCGGCGCCTCTTTTACCCTGGACCGGGTCCGCACCCTGGACCTTGGGGGCGACGATAATAAACTCACCTACTTCATGCTTTCCGATGCGGAAAACCAGGTGCGGCTTCGAGTGGTCGATGACGACACCCTGGAGGTGGCTCTGGAAGTGCTGCCGGACGCGCTGTTCTCGGCGGTCAAGAAGGGTGATGTCGCCATGGCCCTGGATCCGGACAGCGGGAGTCACAATATCATCAAGGCCCGCAAGGTGGACAAGATCCCACTGGATATGCGGCAATGGGTCGGTAAGGTCTACCGTCAGGAAGGCTATGTAAAGGCGTACCGTTACGAGGGCGACTATCGCAAGCGAGCGCTACCAACCACCATACAAGAGGGCGAACAAGGCTGCGATTACGCCTACTTCGTTTCCGACGATCGGCAACGGGCGTTGGAGATCAGGGTCTTCGAAGGTGGTCGCACCGAAGTCCACCTCTGCGTGTTTCTGCCCTTGAGAAAGATCGAGGAGCTGTGGCCGGGAAGCGGAGGGGGTAGCGTGTGATCGGTCTGCTGCGCATCCTGATGCGTCGTCGGCGCTTTCGTTCACTGGCGTTAACCGGGGACGAGATGCGGCGACAGCTGTTGATATCCAGCAGTTTTGTGATCACGCTCTTTGTTCTCCACACTATCGCCATGATGAGTTTCGAGGCATTGAGTCCCGGCAATGCCCTGTGGCTCACCCTGACTACCGCCACCACGGTGGGCTACGGAGACATCTCTGCAGCAACCACGGGAGGACGCATCTCGACGGTGCTGCTGATCTACTTCGGCGGCATCTTCATCCTGGCAAAGACGGCGGGCGATTGGTTCGACTACCGCGCGAACGCTCGATTACGCAAGAAATGCGGCAACTGGAATTGGAATATGAATGGGCACACCTTGATCATCAATACCCCCAGCGAAGATGGAGAGCGCTTCTTTCTGCGTGCCATCGAACAACTGCGGGCCAGCTCGGAGTACCGGGAAAAACTGGTGCTAATTCTTACCCGCCGCTTCCCTGGCGGTTTGCCCGACACTCTTTCCCGGATGAGCGGACTGACCCATCACAACGGCGATGCCTGTGATCCCGGCGAACTGCGCGCAGTCGATGCCGACCAGGCCAGCGCGATTGTGATCCTGGCCCGGGAAGAGACGAATCCGGATTCGGACAGCCGCACCTTCGACATCCTGCATCGCCTGAAAGAGATTGGTGTGGATGATGCGCTGGTGCTGGCCGAGTGTGTGGATGACCACAACCGCGAACGCTTCCGCGCCGCCGGGGCGGACATCGTCATCCGTCCGGTGCGGGCCTATCCGGAAATGCTGGTGCGCGGCCTGGTGGCCCCGGGCGCCGAACAGATCATCGAAAACATGTTCACCGCCAGTTCCGACGAATACGTGCGCTACGACGTGAGCGTCGATGCCAAACCCTGGCACGCGGTGGCTTGCCGCCTGATGCAGGACGACTTGGGTACGGCGGTGGGATACATCGATACCGAGACCGGGAGGCTGGAGACCAATCCACGCGCCCATACAACGATTCGTGCCTCGGCGCTGTTCGTCATCGCCAATGAGGAAGCCAAGGCAAGCCTAGATCAGGTCCGTGACGCGGTGGCCGCCTGCTAGGACTTAGGACTGTCTTACTACGGATGAACCGGCTTTGCCTCGTTACAAACGCTTAAGTCAGACAGGCTCCCGGTCCCGGCAACCCGCCGAATCCGATTCAATACAAGGGGAGAAAGGGAACATGAAACAGACAGGGTACATGGCCAGGTGGCTCGCATGGCTGTTGTTGGCGGTGCTCCTGCTACTCGCTGGGTGCTCCAACGAGTACGCGGAAGATCTGCAAAGGAACAAGGTGGCCGTTAGCACTAGGCTGGTTGCCCTGGGGCAGCAACTCGACGCCCGTCAATTGTCCAACAGTCGCCTGATCGCGACATATGCCGAGAAGTTGTCGGCCTCCAAGCCGGAATTCAAGTCTGTGACGGATCTCCTGGCCAAGGATGCGACCTCGAAAGGGCCTCTGTATCAAGGACTGAAGACACGTCTCGCGGCGCTACCCGACAGGGTCGACAACAGGAATCAGTACGTCCCCGCCTTCCAGGAGCTGCAGTCCCTGAACGCCGCCGCCGATCCGGTGATCTTCAACGACAGCCTGCTGGACCTGGTCAACACCCTGGCCGACCTCTCGGATGGGGAACTGCAAAGGGTCAGTATCCCGCGGGATGTAGACACCTCCAACGTCAAGGGTGGCGGCCAGGTGGCCGGCAGTTATCTGGTGGGCAACCCGGCCTACGGTCAGTGGAAGACAGATTCCAGTGGCTCGTCGTTCTGGGCGTTCTACGGTCAGTACCGGTTGTTTAGCGATATTTTTCTGGGGCGGAACTACTATCGTGGACCGATTCGTTATGACGACTGGTATGGCGGCCGCGCACGGTATTCCTATTACAACGACTACGCACGTTCGACCTACGGCACCAGGGAAGACCGCAGTACCACCAAGACCCGCAACCAGGCCATGGCCAGGAAGGGCATTACCCCGGCGAAGCCGAAGAAGACCTACGGTTCGGTTCAGGGCAACAAGCGCGTCAGTACCTACGCCACCATGCAGAAGAACTACAACAACAACGTCTCGAAAAAGTTCGGGGCCGGAGATGGACCGCGCCACGCGGGAGATACCGCCAAGCGCCAGTCGAACCTGTTTGGCGGCAAGACCAGTACTGGCAGGGCAACCTCGACCGCACCACCCAAACGAACCTCCAGCCTGTTCGGCGGCAGTTTGCGGGGCAGTTCGCGCAGAAGTGGTTTTGGTGGCAAATAACTGAATTCAACAAGACGGAGAAAAAAATGGAACAGCTCGGTTCTTTGATAATGCTTCAGGACGCATCTATCGGCTACTACGCTATCGACTTCGTGATCATACTCGGTTTCATGGCGGCACTTCGCCTGTTGGTGGGCGCTATCTCCGAGGTGTCGTTGACCGACATCCTCTCCAAGCAGGATAACTTTGCCGTCGGGATCACTCTTGCCGGAGCAATAGTCGCTGTAGCCATCCTGATGATGGGCGTGGTCGCCGGAGAGGCAGGGCGGACTTACGTGGATGAAATCACCCTGATGGCTGGTTACGGGGTACTCGCCATGGCCCTGATGTGGTTGACCCGCAAAGTCTTCGATCACATCTCTTTACCAGGCATTGCAATCCACGAAGAGGTCATGAAGGGTAATGTGGCGGCGGGCATCGTCGATGTGGGTAACATGATCGCCACCGCGATCATTGTGCGGGCGGCCATGTCCTGGGTGGATGGATCGACCTTTCTGGGCCTGGCGATTGTCGTCGTGGCCTACGTCGTGTCCCAGGTGATCCTGACGGCGGCAACGATATATCGAAAAAAGGTATTCGAGCGCCGTCACGGCAGCGAGCGAAACCTGGCTGGTGAGATCGCCAGCGGCAACACTGCCCTGGCCATTCGCTTCGCGGGCTATCGTCTTGGTGTAGGCCTCGCTGTCACCGCGACCTCGGGACTGGTGGTCTACGATCCCAGTCTGCTCGCGCTATCCGTGGTCGCATGGTCCCTAGTGGCCATGGTGATGTTCCTGGCTCAGACCTCTTTGTCCATAGCGCTTCGCTACATCCTGCTGCCGGGTATCAACGTCGGCCAGGAAGTAGGTGAACAGCGCAATGTGGCTATCGGCACCATGGAAGCGGCCATCTACATCGGTGTGGGGTTCACCTTCGTCGGTCTTCTAGGTTAGCGGGTACGGCGAGCTGGAGCAGATGCAGGACAAGCTTGGCAACCCCATTCATGAGACCCCCGGCGGGGGGTGTCAGGTTTTTGTGAAGCTGCCGGTCACCGGGCTACCGAATGGTCTGCCTTGCCGTTCCGGATTGTTTTTCAGTTTGACAACTTGTCCAATTCCAGCAAGATGTTGATCAGTATATTCGAAAGCTTGTACATCTCCGTTACTGCCGCTTTGGCCCCCTCACTGTTTCCCTCCAGGTGCTTTTGTATAGCCAAATGGCTCGAATCATGGAAACGCTGATGGGGTTCAAGCAGTGTATCGAATAATCTCCTTGCTTCGTCACTGACGGCGGATGCCTCTTCAGGTCCTGCATCATAGAGCCACTTTCCGAGTTTACAGTCTTGGAAATCCGTTCCCTGAAACTCCCCTTTACCATCGAGAGTGGCCTGAATCTTTTTCAGGTACTGCACATGGTCGTTCATGCGTTGAAAAAAGAATGCCTTCCCCTTCATTAACCTATCTCCATTTCAGTACTAAACCAGTTTGGCAATATTTTCCGACGCTCGTTTTACATCCAGAAAAATTAGACCGAGCTTTGCCTTGGGTTTGGCCATGACTGTCACTACAGCCTCATCACCGGCACCTGTCATCAGCACATAACCGTGTTCACCCTTAATAAGCACCTGTTCAAGGCTCCCTCGCGACAATTCCTGAGCGGTACGGTCTCCTAGTGAGAGCATGGCGGCACTCATCGCACCGACCCGGTCTTCATCCAGTTCGGCAGGCATCTGGGAAGCCATCATCAGGCCATCGGTAGAGACCACACCGGACGCCTCGATGTCCGCCGAGGTTCCATTCAGTTCGTTTAGGATTGAATTAAGCATATCTGCACGCATAGCGTTTCCCCTTTCTCATGTTTTCAGTGTTGGCATAAAAAATATTCCCAATTGAGTCATTTCGTAGATGTCTATTTTGTAAGGTTGTCACGCTCCGTAACGTGTGCTTAGGATCCAGACGAGTGTTGTCAGGGCCGGTTGGTTGAAATGCGGCATACCTCCCACTACCAGGACGAAACGCTGATCACCGATAAACAGGGGCCAGAACCCCACTTGGCTGTTGCCGGCGGCATCGATCAGGGCCCAGGCGCCGCTGCCCAGTCCCAGATTATTACTCAGCAGCCCACGGTGACGGTCGTGCAGGGACGCAATGTCGGCGCTCAGCGCAGAGAGTTCTTCGGCGGCCTCGTGGGTGAACCCTTGAGATGAAATATAGAACCCCTGGCCATCAGCAAGCAGGGCCTTGCCATTTCCAGACAGAACCGGCAATAGGCTTGGGATTATGTCTTCCAAGGCGCCAGCCGGCGCACTCCTTGGCACGTCCACACCTTCCACCCAGCCGAGATTCTGGGTGTGGTAAAGGAGCTCGAGGGACTCGTTATCGTTCTCGGAACGGACCCACTGAATCAATCTCTCCAGAGATAATGATGGACTTGTATCCTGTCGCAGCAATGTCCTCAGCAGTTGCCGGGAAGGATCCTCTGAGGATTCGGATACGGCATAGTACGCGCCAGCCGGAGTGACGGCGATATAGAGATTGTCGGCTATTTGGTATTCGGTCATGTCATCCTTCCACTCCCGGATCCAGCGAATAGAGCAACGCCTGCACCAGTAGCGATACATCCCGGCGTTCCCGCGCATCCACCTCTAAGATGGGGATCTTATGATTGAAATGTTTCAACTGCAGATAATAGTCGGCGATTGTAGGACGAACACTTTCATCCATGCGGGTCACGCCGATGACCACCCGGGCTTGACCAATGAACGCATCGAAGGCATTAAGAAAAAAATGCAAATCCTGGAAGGGATCAGGCCGGGAGTTGTTCACCAACAGAACGAGACCAATGCCTCCTTCGGTGAGTATGTCCCACATAAAGTCGAAACGTTCCTGACCCGGGGTGCCGTATAGATGAATACGCTCACTTCCATCTAGATTCATCACGCCATAATCCATTGCTACAGTAGTGCCTGCCTTGCGGTTTTTCGTCATGTCGCTGGCGGTTTCATCCGTGGATACGGGTGGAATATCGCTGATTGAGGAGATGGCCGTGCTCTTGCCGGCGCCCACCGGCCCAGTAAATATAATCTTGTGGTTACTCATCCTTTGTTCAGCTCTTCGTTCTCAATTTTTCCGCAAATGATTCAGTATCCTGCCGAACAGACTATGCCGGCGGTTTTTCTGCAGGGGTGCGGGTTCGAAAAGTGTGTCTACGGCACGCTGGCTGGTTGATGCCAATCCCAGCGCATGGGCGGCGCTATAGAAGCCGAAGACATGACGCTGCGGAATAGCCAAAATCCTTGCCGTGGTCTGCAGAGTGTACGGGTGACTCGCCCACAAGGCCGCAATGCGTAGCGCATTGGGAAACAACAGCAGACGTGTCAGGTTGGGCCAACGGCGTATATACACCGGTATATCCAGGCGGGTACCGACAGGCACACGCCCCCGTGAGGCCCAAAGCGTGGTCTTCCACAACAGGGTATCCCGATTGATGAGTGATGAATCATCATCCTGTTCAAGTGTGTAACCGGCCTCCAGAACTGAAACAGAAAGGCTTCTCTCGACAATTGGCACCGCGGATAGCGTGCGCAATTGTGAGTCGCTGAATTTCAAAAACGCACTATGGCCATCGGGCAAGAGATAAATCGATCCACGGGGTGCTTGTATCCGTACGCAACGGTTCCTGTCATCCGCCGTCACGCAGGCACGAGAGATATGGCTATGAAGAAAAGCATTCGGCTCGTATTGAGCATTGGTCAATTGTTGTGGATCATCTGGATCAATATCAGGCGCAGTGCCGACCAATAACTTTGAATCCTGTTCTTCCAGATACATGGCGGCATGATGGGTTGAGGGTACTACGGCTTCTTCCCTCTTACGTTTCCTATCCGCTACAGCTCTCTCCGGCGGATGATCTATCCGTTGTTCCTGTGTCTTTGTCGGTGTTGACGCGATGGTCTGTGCTTCAGCAACTTGCGTTGGCAATTCGGGCCTAGGCAACAGGTAACGCTTCGTTTTACTCAGCGCCGAGATCAACCCTTGTGCTTTTAGTGGCTTACGCAGAAAAATCCCATTCTCGACCTTGGTTTCGTGCAGCGAGAGTAAAATGATCGGCTGGTCAGGATGACGTTTTCGATACTCTTCACAAATCTGCTGCCCATGAAAGGCGTCCAGATCAATAATGCCGATCTCTGCTGAACCTTCCTCTACCAGAACGCAGCGGTTTTTACAGGGTCCCTGGAAAAATAGGCGTAACGCATTTATCATCCGCTCGTCCATGCCAATGACGGCTACTCGAATAGGTCTCGACGCCAGGTCCATGAATTAAGATTCCTCAGCAAAAGCGAGAGCCAGTTTCTGCCAAGTGTCCGCTAGCGGGCTGTTATCTGCGTTGAGTCGCCGGCGCATTGCCAGGAATGGCTCTCTGGCATTCGTGCTTCTGTATATCTCAAGCAGGTCTTGGTGAAGTTCCGGACGGTGAGGTTCCCTGAGGATTGCCATCTCCAGTACCTTTCTTGCTTCATCTATTTGTCCGTATTCAAGGTGGTCGTGAGCCACTTCCAAGGGATCCTGTTGTGATATTTCCCGGCTATTCTGCTTCATCACCAACTGATTGGTGCCACTGAGTCCTTTACTGAGCAAAGATGTCCTGGAGGGTGGTACTGCATCGGTCGCCCTAATACCCGAATCAAGATGCTGAACCAGAAACCTATATCTCTTTTCACCAAGGACTGTTCGGGAGGCCTCAAGCATGCGTTCGCGAAGTGGTCGTCCTGATTCTTTCAGGATGATAAAAAGATCCACTAACGCCCCGTAGACAGTGTCGGCATCCTTTTTATCTATATAAAGATACACACGCTGCACGTGGCTTCGCAGATCGTTTTGGGTTCTGGATATTGCATGATCGAGATATTCCACGGCTTTATCACACCAAGCATGCATGTTGAGCTGCAGATGGGTATTGCCAGGGACACGGAAAGCCGCATCGAATAGAGAGGCTTCATCCCTGCTACTTTTCTCTTCCATATGAGGAGTGCTATTCAGCTTGATAATCAGCGAGTAGGTTTCCAATTTTCTGTTGCCTATTACTGTTTGGTTAGCTATTCAAATTCACGGTATACAGCGGCTATCTGCCTATGGATTAAGAATATCTCTACCTTATGAAGAGGGTGAAAGCGAGCTGTCAAGGACCGGTTCTTTGCGCTGACTGAGTAATAATCGGCTAGATAGGCTTGAAACTTGAGTAAACCTGTTTTCTCGCGTGTTGCCTGATGCTTACCATTGTCCTGTAGACTCAGTTGCTATTACACAAGACTCTTCATGGTTAATTTAATAGTGATGTGTTAGCCTTCGCAGCCGATTGATATGAAGCGGGTGGCCGTTGGTTTGCTTTAAGCGAGGGTCAGATCCCGCGATGTGTGCCGGCTAGGGCCGGCTTTTTTTGTTCATGTGGCCTTACGTATGGGTCACCACTGATGAGGGATACCCATGCCTGTAATCACACTCCCCGACGGTTCTCAGCGTGAATTCAACCAGCCGGTCTCCGTGCATGACGTTGCCGCCGATATCGGTCCCGGTCTGGCCAAGGCTGCCCTGGCGGGCAGGATCGATGGCAAACTGGTGGATACCTCCTTTGTCATCGAGGAAGACACCCAGCTTGCCATAGTTACCAGCCGTGACGAAGAGGATGCCCTCGAGCTGATGCGGCATGACGCCGCCCATGTCATGGCCCAGGCAGTGCAGGAGCTCTATCCGGGTACCCAGGTCACCATCGGGCCGGCCATCGAGGATGGTTTCTACTACGACTTCGCCCGGCCTGAGCCCTTTACTCCGGACGACCTGAAAAAGATCGAGCAGCGCATGCACGAGATCGTCAAGCGGAATCTGCCCCTGCAGCGCGAGGTGTGGGAGCGGGACCAGGCGATCAGGACCTTTGGTGAGATCGGCGAGCAGTATAAGGTGGAGATCATCCGCGACATCATCCCGGAAGGGGAGGAGGTCTCGGTCTATCGTCAGGGGGACTGGTTCGATGTCTGCCGCGGTCCCCACCTGCCCAGCACCGGCAAGCTGGGTAAGGGCTTCAGATTGATGAAGGTGGCCGGGGCCTATTGGCGCGGCAATTCCGACAATGAGATGCTGCAACGCATCTATGGCACCGCCTGGCGGGACAAGAAGGAGTTGAATGCCTACCTGCACCGGCTGGAGGAGGCGGAGAAACGCGACCACCGCAAGCTCGGTAAGGCCCAGGATCTGTTCCACACCCAGGAAGAGGCACCGGGCATGGTCTTCTGGCACGACAAGGGTTGGCAGATCTACCTGGCCGTCGAACACTATATCCGCGACAAGCTGCGCCACCACGATTACCAGGAGGTGCATACCCCTCAGGTGATCGACCGATCCTTGTGGGAGAAGTCGGGTCATTGGGACAAGTTCGGCGACATGATCTTCTCCACTCATTCGGAGAACCGGGACTACGCCATCAAGCCAATGAACTGCCCGGCGCATATCCAGATCTACAACCATGGCCTGAAGAGCTACCGGGATCTGCCCCTGCGTCTGGCGGAGTTTGGCTCCTGCCACCGCAACGAGCCCTCCGGCACCCTGCACGGGCTGATGCGGGTGCGCAACTTCGTGCAGGACGATGCGCATATCTTCTGCACCGAGGAGCAGATCCTCTCCGAGGTCTCCGCCTTCACCGATCTGCTGTTCGAGGTCTACCGGGATTTCGGCTTTGAGGACATACTGATCAAGCTCTCCACCCGTCCGGAGAAGCGTGTGGGGTCCGATGAAACCTGGGACAAGGCGGAGAAGGCCCTGGAGGATGCCCTGAATCAGAAAGGCTTGGAGTGGGAACTGCAACCTGGCGAAGGGGCCTTCTATGGGCCCAAGATCGAGTTCTCCCTGCGGGACTGCCTGAGCCGGGTCTGGCAGCTTGGCACCATCCAGCTCGATTTCTCCATGCCGGAGCGTCTCGGCGCCCACTATATCGCCGAAGACAACAGCAAGCAGGTCCCTGTGATGTTGCATCGAGCCATCCTGGGATCCCTGGAGCGTTTCATCGGAATCCTCATAGAACACTACGCCGGCGCCATGCCCTTGTGGCTGTCACCGGTGCAGGCGGTATTGCTGAATATCACCGACCGACAGACCAAGTACGTGGAAAACTGCCACAAACGCTTGCGGGATAAAGGATTTCGTATCGAATCGGACTTGAGAAATGAGAAGATTGGCTTTAAAATCCGCGAGCACACGTTAATGCGGGTGCCCTACCTGCTGGTCGTGGGTGACCGGGAAATGGAGCAGGGCACCGTGGCCGTGCGTACACGCAAGGGGGAAGACTTGGGCAGTATGCCCCTGGAAGACTTCATTCTGCGCATGCATGCAGAGGTCACGGAACGTGTGAACTGAGTGTGAAGCACCGGCCGATCCGGTGCTTTTCTACTTTTCGGGATTGAACCTTGAGGAGGAGCCGGCTATCGCTGCAGCAAAAAAACATCGCCTGAATGACGACATTACCGCCAACCCAGTACGCTTGGTGGGCGCGGGTGGAGAACAGTTGGGTATAGTTTCGATTGAGGAGGCCTTCAAGGTCGCCGAAGAAGCTAAGTTGGATTTGGTGGAGATCGTACCTAACGCGGAGCCTCCGGTCTGCCGCGTGATGGATTACGGTAAGTTTGTCTTCGAACAAAAGAAGCAGAAACAGGCCGCCAAGAAGAAGCAGAAGCAGGTTCATGTCAAAGAGATCAAATTCCGACCAGGGACGGGAGAAGGGGATTATCAGGTAAAACTACGCAACCTGATACGTTTCCTGAAAGACGGGGACAAGACCAAGGTGACCATGCGGTTCCGTGGTCGCGAACATGCACATCGCGAACTGGGTCTGGAACTTCTACAGCGGGTGGAGGCGGATCTGGCTGAATATGGTCAGATCGAGCAGAAACCGGCGATGGAAGGCCGCCAGATGGTGATGGTATTGGGCCCCAAAAAGAAGTAAGGGTTTCATCGAAGCCCAATATTAATCTGGCGTCACCACCAATAGTTGAGTGGGCGCCACAAATTGCGGAGTAGAAGCAATGCCAAAAATCAAGACCAATCGGGGTGCGGCCAAAAGGTTCAAGCGCACCTCATCCGGTTCGTTCAAACGAAACGCCTCCCATCGTCGGCATATTCTGACGAAGAAGCCGACCAAGCGGAAACGCCATTTGCGTTCTCCAGCCACCCTGGCCAAGGCCGACGTGGCTGTTGCACGCCGCATGTTGCCTTACGCCTAACCTCTAACGAATCGGAACTAGAAGATGTCAAGAATTAAACGTGGTGTACAAGCGCGCGCCCGTCATAAAAAAGTGCTTGATGAGGCGAAGGGTTATTACGGTGCCCGTCGCAAGGTCTACCGGGTCGCCAAGCAGGCGGTCATCAAGGCGGGTCAGTATGCCTACCGTGACCGCCGTCAGAAGAAGCGCCAGTTCCGTGCCCTGTGGATTGCCCGTATCAACGCCGGTGCGCGGGATAACGGTCTCTCTTACAGCCGCATGATCAACGGTCTGAACCTCGCCAACATCGAGATCGATCGCAAGATGCTGGCGGATCTGGCCATGAACGACAAGCCGGCATTTGCCGCGCTGGCGGAAAAGGCCAAGGCCGCTCTCTCCAGCTAATTTGTCGTTCTGTACAGGCAGCGCCTGTACAGACTAGGACTTTGAAAGGGGAAGGCCTTGGGGCTTTTCCCTTTTTTTCGTTTTTCTGAGGTTACTAGCGAGGCTTCGCCTTAGACCTTATTTGATTTTTATCCGCAAAAAACGCAAATGAACGCAAATATATGGGTGATTATTTGCGTTGTTTGCGGACTGATTTTTTAGGTTAACCAATATGGATGAATCTCCACTGGATTTAGACGAACTGCTCACCGCCGCACAGACCGCGGTGGCCGATGCGGCCAGTCTCGCGGAGTTGGACGATGTCCGGGTCCGCTATCTGGGCAAGAGCGGCCTGCTGACAGAGCAGCTGAAAAAGCTCGGTGCCCTGCCGAAAGAGCAACGTCCGCAGGCCGGACAGGCCATCAACAAGGCCAAGCAGTCCCTGCGGAAGGCGATCGAGGAGCGCAAGGCTGTCCTGGAGCAACTGGCCCTGGCCAATCGACTTAAATCGGAAAGGATCGATGTCACCCTGCCCGGACGGGGCATACAGAACGGTGGTCTGCATCCGGTGAGCCGTACCCTGGAGCGCATCGAAACCCTGTTCGCCCACGCCGGTTACGAGGTGAAGGAGGGGCCCGAGATCGAGGACGACTATCACAACTTCGAGGCCTTGAATATCCCGGCGCACCATCCCGCCCGGGCGATGCACGACACCTTCTATTTCGACGCCCATCTGTTGCTGCGTACCCACACCTCCCCGGTACAGATCCGCACCATGGAGCAGGGTGAACCGCCGCTGAAGATCATCGCGCCGGGCCGGGTCTATCGCTGCGATTCCGATCTGACCCATACACCGATGTTTCATCAGGTGGAGGGTTTCCTGGTGGACGAGAATGTCTCCTTCGCCGATCTGAAGGGCGTGCTCTACGATTTCATCAGCAGCTTTTTCGAGCGCGAACTGAAGCTGCGCTTTCGGCCCTCCTATTTCCCCTTCACCGAGCCCTCGGCGGAGGTGGATATCGAGTGCGTGATGTGTGGCGGCGCGGGCTGCCGGGTCTGCAGCCATACCGGCTGGCTGGAGGTGCTGGGCTGCGGCATGATCCACCCGGAGGTATTCCGGCATGTGGGTATCGACAGCGAGAAATACACCGGCTATGCCTTCGGCATGGGGGTGGAGCGGCTGACCATGCTGCGCTATGGCGTCAATGATCTGCGGCTCTTCTTCGAGAACGATCTGCGGTTTTTAAAACAGTTTGCTTAACTTTTGGTCCGCTAATGAACGCCAATAAACGCGAATAAATATAACTGATTAATGAAGATTGGATGAATCCTGATTAAAAAGGGGTAAGGGATTTCGAACTTCCCAATATCATCTTAAAATCAATGCATTTGCGTTTATTCGCGTTCATTTGCGGATAAAAATCAAAATATTAACGGGCAGAAAAATGAAATTTAGTGAAGCCTGGTTGCGGGAATGGGTTAACCCGGATGTCTCCACCGAGGAGCTCGCGGACCAGTTGAGCATGGCTGGTCTGGAGGTGGATTCGGTAGAACCCGTGGCGCCGGCCTTTTCCGGTGTGGTGGTGGGCGAGGTGCTCTCCATCGAACCACACCCGGATGCCAAGAAACTGCGTATCTGTTCGGTCGATACGGGAGAAGCGGCGCCTCTGCGGATCATCTGTGGCGCCGCCAATGTGGCGCAGGGGATGCGGGTGCCGACCGCCATCGTGGGGGCCAGACTGCCGGGCGACTTCAAGATCAAAAAGGCCAAACTACGGGGCGTGGAATCCTTCGGCATGATCTGTTCCGCCAGCGAGCTGGGCCTGGCGGACTCCTCCGACGGTATCATGCCCCTGCCCGCGGACGCAGAGATCGGCAGGGACTTCCGTGACTACCTGGCCCTGGACGATCAGGC
>JBDLIF010000031.1:0-13453 GCA_039714955.1 Pseudomonadota bacterium
AGCTCACCGCTGCGCCACTCCCGCCAGAGCCCCAGCAGGGCGAAACGCCAGACCCTCATGTTGGTACTCCATCATTACAACCTTGACGGAGTACTTGGGGCACCAGGCGGCCCTGCTCCAGCAGCAGTCGGCGGTCGCACTGGCGCGCCAGTGCGTCGTCATGGGTGACCAGCACCAGGGCCACACCGATCTGTTTGCGTAGCGTCAGGAGCAGATCGATGATCTGGGCGCCGGTGGCCGGGTCGAGATTGCCGGTGGGTTCGTCGGCGAAGAGGATCTTCGGTTTTGCAGCGATGGCCCGGGCGATGGCGATCCGCTGCTGCTCCCCACCGGAGAGCTGGCGGGGATAGTGGTCGGCCCGCGCTTCCAGGCCCACCTGGCTGAGGGCGGCCAGGGCCTGCTTGCGGGGCCGCGGACGACCGATCAGTTCCAGGGGCAGGAGGATGTTCTCCAGGGCGGTGAGGGTGGGCAGCAGCTGAAAATTCTGAAATACGAAGCCGACCTGTCCCGCCCGCAGTGCGGCCCTGGCGTCTTCGTCGAGGCCGCTAAGGCTCTTGCCAAACAGCCGGACTTCGCCCCCGCTGGCCTCATCGAGACCGGCCAGCAGTCCCAGCAGGGTGGATTTGCCCGAACCGGAGGCGCCGAGTATGGCCACCGCCTCTCCAGCGTTGACCTGGAGATCGAGCCGCTGGAGGATGGTAAGCTGACCGCCGGGGCCCAGCACGACCTTGCGAAGGTCCTCCGCCGAGACCTGTGCCGGGATGTTATCTTGCGTCGTAGACATCTATAGTGCGTATTTTTTCAAATGACGAAACTTAATCGGGATTAACCATCCCCTGGTCAGACCGGCGGCATGCCGGTTCATTCTAAATAGATAGGTAGATGCTTAAGAAAAATACCCTACTCATCCTGACATTGCTGCTGACAACATGCCAGCTAATGGCGAGCGAACGAACCATCCTGGTATTGGGGGATAGCCTGAGCGCGGGTTATGGTATAGACCCGGATGCGGGCTGGGTCAATCTGCTGCGGCAACGGCTGGCACCGCGCCAGGCCCCCTGGCGGGTGATCAACAGCAGTATCTCCGGTGACACCAGCGCCGGCGGGCTGGCCCGGCTGCCGGCCCTGTTGCGGCAATACCGGCCCGGGCTGGTGATCATCGAACTGGGCTCCAATGATGGACTGCGCGGTCTGAGTTTCGTGCAGCTGCGGAAGAATCTGGCAGAGATGATCCAGGCCGTCGAACAGGCGGGTGGCAAGGTGGTGCTGGTGGGAGGCCGCTTGCCACCAAACTACGGCAGTGCCTATGCCAACGCCTTCCATCAACTGTTCGACGATCTGGCGAAGACCCACGCCGTGCCCCTGGTCCCCTTCCTGCTGGAGGGGGTCGCCCAGGAGCGGACGCTGATGCAGTCGGATGGTTACCACCCCAACGGGGAGGCCCAGTCCCGCCTGCTGGAGAATGTATGGCCGGTTCTCGAACCCGCTTTAGCAGGAATCGCGGCTAAGCCGGGACCTGGCAGTTGATTGGCGGGGGGGCGACAATGCCTAACCTGAAAAGAGTCTCTCACTTGGCGTTCCTTTTGTGCGCGCTGCTCCTGGCGGCTTGTGCTCCGAGGCCAGCCGAGCAGCAGCGGACCCTGTATCTCTTTGGTACGCTGCTCGAAATCAGCGCCTACACCGACGATCCCGCAGGTTTTCAGGCGGCGGTCGATCAGCTGGAACAGCGCTTTCAGCGGATGCATGAGGATTGGCACGCCTGGAAGGGGGAGGGTGAGCTGGTCCGGCTCAACCGGGCCCTGGCCCGGGGGGAGCCTTTTCCGCTCAGTGAGGAGTTGGCCAACCTGCTCCTGCTGGGCCAGGCCTATTCGGTACAGAGCGAGGGCCTGTTCAATCCGGCGTTGGGCCGGCTGATCGGTCTCTGGGGTTTTCACAATGATGAGCTACCGGCGGGGCCGCCGCCTTCGGTCGAGTCGATCCGGGAGCTGGTCGCTGCGCTGCCCTCAATGGACGATCTACTCTTCGATGGCTACCAGCTCAGCAGTCAAAACCCCCAGGTCCAGCTCGATCTGGGCGCCTTCGCCAAGGGCTATGCCCTGAATCTGGCCATCGACGGGCTGAAGGCTCAGGGGATTCGCCATGCCATCGTTAACGCGGGTGGAGACCTTTGTGCCTCCGGCCGGCACGGGGAGCGTCCCTGGCGCATCGGCATACGCCATCCCCAGGGCAGCGGGGTGATCGCCTCACTGGAGCTAAAGGGAGACGAGTGTGTGTTGACCTCGGGCAACTATGAGCGCTACCGGGAGTTCGAGGGGATCCGCTATGCCCACATCCTCGATCCGCGCACCGGCTACCCGGTGGAGCATGTCGCCTCGGCAACGGTGATCAGCCGGGATGCTACCCTGGCGGACGCGGCGGCGACGGCTCTGAGCGTGGCGGGTCCGGAAGCCTGGGGACGCATTGCCCAGAGGATGTCGATGGATCAGGTCATGCTGGTGGATGAAGCCGGCCGGGTCTATCTGACGCCGGCCATGCAGGTACGGGTTCGCTTCGAAGCCGAGGTCGCGGAAGTGATCGTCCCTGAGCGATGAACGATTTGATATACCAAAGCGAATGTTGGATAACCGACATACTTCTCCGAGGGGCGCCGTGAATACTTCCCTGTAGGCTTGACGATAGCATCCTTGCTACCGACACCCGCGGAGAATCATGTCGGCTATCCCATGAACTCTTGAGTGCCTTGGGTTAAAGTTGAAACTCACTTACTCGGGATCTGCTTGAGGTCTCTCTCGATGCGCATGTAGCCAACCGGCAGGGGCTTGGTGGAGACCGCTTTCAGCTCCAGGGTTTTGTTGCTTCGCAGGTCCTTGCTCGCCACCGAGACAAATTTTTCGTCCTGAGTCGTGGTGCCCAGCCAGCCGTAATCGCGCTCGCGCGCCATCTTGAACACCCGCGCGAGGGTGCGGGTCTCCCGCTCGGTGATGCCCAGACGGGCCTTGTCGGCCATGCAATGGGTCATGACCGGTTTACCGTCAGCCAGCTCCTCGACCACACGGCAAGGAATGCCGGCGATTTTTTTGTTCTTCTTGGTGACCCGCAGGGAGGTTTTGGCCTTCTTCTCCGCTGGCTTGCCGGCGCTGGCGGCCGCCTTTTCCCCGGCGGGTTGCTCAGCTGCGGCCGTTGCCTTGGCTGCGGTCTTTTCCGGCTCCGGCTGAGCCGGCGCTGCTGCTACTGGGGTGGCGCCTTTCGCGGGACCAGCTTCCACTGCTGGAGTGTTTTCCGCGGGGGGTGCGGCTTTGGTGCTTTCCGCGGAGACCGCTTCAGCGGGTGCGGAGGTTGCCTGCTTGGCTGTATCGGCTGGTACTGCTGTTGAGGCCGGCTCAGTGGCTGCCTGTTCTCCAGCGGCTGCTGTCTCCTTGGCCTCCGGTTGCTTTTGCGTCTTCCCGGGTTTCTGGGTGACGCCTGCGTGCAAGGTCGGTTTCACCTCCGGGGTCAGGCGGGTGTAGGTACCGGCAGCCTTTTCTACCCGATAGAGCGGAAAAAATTTACCGGCCTGATAGAGCAGATAGGATTCGGGTTTCGCGGGATCCTCGATGCGGGCGAAAAAGCGTGAGACTGATAAGGTCTTGCTGCTGGGTTCCATCTCCGGGCCGTTCAGTTCATAGGTGAGCCTGACATCGGCATGGGTGGAGAAGGCGTACAAGCCGGCGATAGCGGCGGCGACTTTCAATGTTTTCTTCATGATATGAGTTCCTCCAAGGGGTTATGACATTCAAACCGTGGTGGAGATGATGGGAAAGGCAGACTTGAGCTCTCTTCCCAGAATCGGGCGGGACCGTTTATGCATGTTCGAATAGGAGCAGGTTCGCGGTCTGGCAGTTCTAATGTTATTTTTCCAAACAATGACTTCTTACTGAGCCTGCTCCACGGGCAGTGAGAGCCAGCACTCAGTATCCCTTTTTTTCTCCAGGGAAAAGTCTATCACGTTACCCCATATAGATAGAATTCGACGGGTATTGTGTGAATCTAACTTGTCAGGGGGAGAGGGGGTTAAAAAATATCCAGGTTCAACCCAATGCCGCCACCACATCGGTAACCGCGTCGGTCAGTCTCCGCAGGTCCTCAGGTTGGATGATGTAGGCCGGCATCAGATAGACCAGGCGACCGAAGGGGCGCACCCAGACGCCCTGTTCGACGAACATGGGTTGAATCTGCTGCATCTTCACGGGGGCCTTCAGCTCAACCACGCCAATTGCCCCCAACACGCGTACATCCTCCACATGGGCCCGTTCCCGGCAGGCGGCCAGGCCATGGCGCAGGCCCTGCTCGATCTTTTTGATGCACGCCTGCCAGGGTGACTCCAACAGCAGTTTCAGGCTGGCCAGACCGGCGGCGCAGGCAAGGGGATTCGCCATGAAGGTGGGGCCGTGCATAAACAGCCCGGGGTCGCCCTGGCTGATGGTGTGGCTGATCTCCCGGGTGGTGAGGGTGGCGGCCAGGGTCAGATAGCCGCCGGTGAGGGACTTGCCCAGGCAGATGATATCCGGGGAGATCTCCGCGTGTTCGCAGGCGAAGAGCCGACCCGTGCGTCCAAAACCGGTGGCGATCTCGTCCAGGACCAACAGTACCCCATGCCGGTCGCACAGCGCCCTGACCCGCCGCAGATATTCCGCCGAGTAGAAGCGCATGCCGCCGGCACCCTGGACGATCGGCTCCAGGATGATCGCGGCGATTGTTGCCTGGTTTGCGGCCAGTTTTGCTTCAAGCGGCGCAATATCCGCATCGCCGCAGGGTTCGCCAAAGCGGCAGGCGGGCGAATCCGCGAAGTACTGCTGGGCAAGCACCGCCGAGAAGAGGCTGTGCATGCCGGTTACCGGATCGCACACCGACATGGCGCCGAAGGTGTCGCCGTGATAGCCCTGGCGGATGGTGAGAAAGCGTTGTCTGGCCGGCTCCCCCTTGGCGTGCCAGTACTGAATCGCCAGCTTCATGGCGACCTCCACCGAGACCGAGCCCGAGTCGGCGAAGAAGACGGTCTGCAGGGGGGCCGGTGTCAGCTGCACCAGCTGCTCGGCAAGCGCCACGGCCGGTTGGTGGGTGAGTCCGCCGAACATCACATGGGCCATGGCGTGGAGTTGCTCCTCCACTGCCCGGTTCATCTCCGGGTGGTTGTAGCCATGGATGGCACACCACCAGGACGACATGCCGTCGATCAGCTCCCTGCCATCCGCCAGCTTCAGACGCACCCCCTGGGCTGACTGGATCGGATAGACCGGCGGACCGGTCCCGATCGCGCTATAGGGGTGCCAGACATGTTGCCGGTCGTAGTCGATCCAATGGCTGTTCGTTTCCGCCTTTTGCTCAGGCATGGCTCGTCAACTCCAGGAATAGAGCCCTGAGGGTAGCAGATTCCGCTCTGCAAGGGCGTTTATTCCCAGGTATAGTTGTCTCTGGGGTTTCTGAATGCTGACTAATTTAAATTGAAGTAAATGACCGGCTCTGCCGGTGAGACGAGAAAAGACTTTGCCGTTCCGGCGAGGCGTGGTGAACGTGCTCGTACACGTGCACGGTGGGATCAGCGATGGAATACGCGACGATGATGTGCCGACCGACCCAGTAATATCGTTCACGAGCACGAGCACGAGCACGAGCACGAGCACGAGCACGAACGCGGAACCCATAGCCTCTTTTAGGGGCTCCTCAAGCCTCCCGCTATGCGGGTGGCTGCCGACTTAACATACAGGAAAGTGAAATGGAGAAAGCGAAGGTTGCCGCGAACCAGCCGATTGCGGTCAAGTTGACCGAGGGTAACGAGTATTGGTGGTGTGCCTGTGGGCGCTCAGCCAATCAGCCCTTTTGTGACGGTTCCCATCAAGGTACGGAGATCGAGCCACTGGGCTTCAAGGCGGAAAAAACCGCTGAGGCCTGGCTCTGCCGGTGTAAACAGACCAAAACACCACCCTACTGTGACGGCAGCCATAACAATCTGGATGAGTAGCGGGTCTGTTTACTGAACGCTTGCGGGCTTACCGGATAGGGGGTGAGATGCGTGCGTAATGCCTGATCCATCCGATCGATCAGAGCTGCAGTGGCACCTGCTTGGCTTCCGGATCCTCCAGGTATTCAATGCGGTTGCGGCCATTGGCCTTTGCCAGGTAGAGCGCCTGATCGGCACTGTCGAGCAGGTACTCCCCCAACTCCTTATTTGGGGGCCTGCCGGGTATGGGCAGGATTTCACTCACCCCAATCGATACCGTGAGCCGCAGGATGGTGCCGTCATTCAGCGGGAAGGGGTTGGAGGCGATCTCCAGCCGGATGCGCTCCGCCAGCAGCGTGGCCTCCGTGAGAGAGGTCTGCGGCAGCAGCAAGGCGAACTCCTCTCCGCCATAGCGGGTCGCCACGTCGCTGGCACGCAACTGGGAACGCAGGCGGCAGGCCAGCTCCCGGAGGATGGTATCGCCCGCCTGATGGCCATGGTTGTCATTGATCTGCTTGAAATGGTCCGCGTCCACGAACAGACAGCTCAAGGGTTGCTGGTAGCGGGTGGAGCGCGCCAGCTCTTCGTGCAGACGCCGATCGAGATAGCGCCGGTTATGCAACTGGGTTAATGGATCGGTGAGACCGCTGATGACCAGCCTCTCCCGGTTGATGGCATTTTCCAGGCAGACCCCTCCAACCGTGGCCAGACGGCCGAGAAAATCACTGGCGTGATGACGGGTAAACCGGTCGCTGTTGCCGCTGCCCAGATTCAGGCTGCCTGCCAGCTGGTTGCGGCAGTGGATCGGCAGGATTGCGATACTGCGCAGCCCCTGGATGTCTCGGAACAGATTGTCGTGCTCCGGGCTCAGGAAGGGACCGAGCCATGGGCGGCTCAGATGGCTGTAGTAGTCGCTGTATGTCTCGAGTTCATCGACGAATTCGATGGCGGGAAAGGCATCTTCCGGGATGCCGGTATTATAGAGCAACTGACGGATCTCATGTTCACTGTCCTTCAATACCAAGCGGATATCCTGGATCAGGAATGAGGACTGCATGCCGTCGGTGAGACTGTTCAGCAGCTCGGGAAGTGAGTTGGCGGTAAGCAGCTCAAGCTCACGGACATGAAAGCGCTGCAGGGTCGCCTCGTTCCTCTGGGCTTTTCGTTTCAGCTCGAGCAGCTGCTGATGCAATATTCGATTCTCTTGTTCCAGGTCCATAGGTCTTTCATTCTTAGCGCTAGCACTCAGGTTTTTTCGACGAAGGACGGGGATTCTTGAGCCGGTCAGCGCCGTTTACCTATACTTGGGACACACTCTTACAAGGAGGTTGGACCATGCTTCACAGTTTCATCCCATCGATCCGTCAATTCAACTCTGTTCTGCTGTGTGCCTTGGGTCTGATGGCAATCTGGAGCATCCTCTCCCCAATCCAGGCCGTTGAGCTCTATCGATGCACCCTGAACGGCAAGGTGGAATTTCGCCAGACAGCCTGCCCGGCGGGTGAACAGGAGAAGACCCGGATCATCGACCGGAGCAGTGGCATGACCCCCTCGAAACCTGCGGTGAGGTTGCTTAAAGAGCCGGTAAAACCCAGGAAAAACAGATCGACCCAACCCGCGAAGAGCTGGGTGGATGAGGAGCGCTGCTGGAAGACGGAGAAGAGACTGGAGAAGGTGGAGCAGACCCTGCGTGGCGGTTACAAGGCCTCTCAGTACCAGCGGCTGCACCGGAAACAGGCTGAATATGAGGAGTATCTGCGGCTGTTTTGTCCATGATCCCAGGATGGCAGTCACAGGCTAGGTTTGAACCCTGGTGCAGATATCTCTTTGACAATGTTTCGAGCCGCTTAGGGTTATTGTGTATAACCCGTTTATGTTTATCATGCTGCCCATGACATCGAGTACAAGATCCACTACCCCAATCCTCCTCGCTCTTGTGCTGAGCATTCTGGTTGCCTGCGCCGAGCAGGCCCAGGAGACGCCCCGCTTGCGCTGGTATGTGTTCAACGAGCGTTCGGGGGCCTTTGAGCAGGCCGCCCGGCGCTGCACCCAGGCAGCGCAGGGTCGCTACCAAATCGAGTTCACCGCCTTGCCGGCCGATGCCGACCAGCAGCGCGAGCAACTGGTGCGCCGCCTTGCGGCTGGGGACGCGGATATCGATATCATCGGCATGGATGTGATCTGGACCGCCGAGTTCGCCAAGGCCGGTTGGCTGTTGCCCTGGCGGGAAGCGGCAGCAAACAGGCTACTCGAGGGCCGGTTGGCCAGCGCCATCGACAGCGCGAGCTACCACCAGAGGCTCTGGGCTGTTCCCTTTACCACCAACACCCAGCTCCTTTGGTATCGCACCGACCGGGTTGACTCACCGCCCAAGACCTGGGATGAGCTGATCGGCCTGGCCGAGCAACTCGGCGAGCTGGGTACCATCCAGGCCCAGGGGGAGCGCTATGAGGGCCTCACGGTGTTCTTTGTTTCCCTGCTCGCTTCGGTGGGCGGCTCAGTTCTGGAACCGGATGGCCGGACTGTCTCACTCGAGGACGGGCCCACCCGGCAGGCGCTTTCGGTGATGCGGCAACTCGCCAACTCTTCGGCCGCCGATCCCGCGCTGGCCACCGCGCGCGAGGACCAGGCCCGCCTTGCCTTCGAAACGGGGGAGTCCAGCTTCATGCTCAACTACACCTTCGTCTGGCCCAGCGCGCAGGCAAATGCCCCCGAGGTCGCCGGGCATATGGGCTGGGCCCGCTGGCCGGCGGTGATCGAGGGTCAGCCGAGCCGGGTCAGTATCGGCGGTATCAACCTGGGCATAGGGGCGTACAGCCGCCATCCCGAGCTCGCCTTCGAAGCCGCCGAATGCATCGCTTCTGAGTCGAATCAACGTCTGGCCGCCACCCTGGGTGGGATGCCGCCGACCATCGAGGCGCTCTACGATGACAAGGAGATCCGTGAGACCTTCCCCTTCGCCGAGCAGTTGCGCGAAACTCTGCGCGACGCCATCTCACGCCCGCGGACACCGCTCTATGCCGATATCTCCCTCGCCATCAGCCATATTCTGCACCCCATGCGGGAGATCGACCCCGCCAAGGATAGCGAGCGGTTGCGCAATGCAGTGAGGCGGGCATTGCGCTCGGAGGGCCTGCAGTGAGCCGGCGTACAGTCGCCGAGCATCGGCTGGCCTGGCTGCTCTGCGCCCCGACGGTGATCGCCATGCTGCTGGTTACCGCCTATCCCATGTTCTACGCCCTCTGGCTGTCGCTGTTTCGTTACGACCTGCGCTTCCCTGATGAACGCCAGTTCATCGGACTCAAGAACTACTTCAGCGTGCTGAGCTCCGAGGCCTGGTGGCAATCCTTGTCCAATACCCTGGTAATAACCCTCGGTTCCGTATCTGTCGAACTCGTGCTCGGTATAATTCTCGCCCTCGTCATGCACCACACCTTGATCGGTCGGCGCTGGGTGCGAACCTCGCTGCTCGTACCCTACGGTATCATCACCGTGGTGGCGGCCATGAGCTGGCGCTTTGCCTTCGATCCCACCACCGGCTTCGTCAACGCGCTGCTGGGTCTGGAAGGGGCCTGGCTCGCCGAGCGCTGGTCGGCCTTCTTCGTCATCGTTCTCACTGAAATCTGGAAGACCACTCCCTTCATGGCTCTGCTGCTGCTTGCCGGGCTCACGCTGGTTCCGGAGGAACTGCTGCGTGCGGCACGGGTGGACGGAGCGAGTGCACTGCAGCGTTTTTTCAAGGTGACCCTGCCCCTGATGCGGCCGGTAATCCTGGTTGCCCTGCTGTTCCGGACCCTGGACGCCTTCCGCATATTCGACACGGTGTTCATCCTGACCCGGGGCGCGCAAAGCACCGAGTCGGTGTCGATCCTGGGCTACAATGCGCTCATCACGCGGCTCAATCTGGGCCTCGGCTCGGCGATCTCAATACTCATCTTCCTTTGTGTGCTTGCGATCGCCGCACTCTACATCAAGGGTTTTGGCATCGATCTGACCCACCGGGAGGGGGCGTGACAGCGGTTGGCGGAGGCAGTGGGCTCAAGGAGCGTCTCTTCTGGGGCCTGGGCAGCGCCCTGGTGGTGATCTATGCGTTGATCCCGGTGGCCTGGACTGTCTCACTGTCGCTCAAGCGCGGCGCTGATCTCGGCGACAACCATTTCCTGCCGCGCGTCGTGAGCCTGGAGCACTACGAGGCGGTCTTCCGCGATCCCCAGTTCTCCGCCGCTCTGTGGAACTCCATCGGGATTGCCGGGATCTCAACCCTGGCCGCTGTACTGCTCGGCATGTTCACGGCCTACGCCATCGTGCGTCTGGAATTCCCCGGTCGACGCCTGATCCTAGCCGCCGCGCTCTCCATCGCCATGTTTCCCTCCATCTCCATTATCGGACCGCTGTTCAATATGTGGCGTACCCTCGGCCTCTACGACAGCTGGCTTGGGCTGATCCTTCCCTATATGACTTTCACCCTGCCGCTGGCCATCTGGATTTTGTCCGCCTTCTTCCGCGAGATCCCCTGGGACCTGGACAAGGCGGCACGAGTCGACGGGGCTACGCCCCTGCAGGCGTTCGTGCGTGTCATCGTCCCGCTGGCCGCGCCGGGTGTATTCACGACCACCATTCTGGTGTTTATGTTCGCCTGGAACGACTTTCTCTTCGCAATCTCGCTCACCTCGACCAATGACGCACGTACCGTGCCGGCGGCCATCGCCTTCTTCACCGGAAGCTCCCGCTTTCAACAACCCACCGGCTCGATCGCCGCCGCCTCGGTGGTGGTGACCCTGCCGATCATCCTCGTGGTACTGCTGTTCCAGCGGCGCATCGTGGCCGGGCTCACCTCGGGAGCCGTCAAGGGGTAGTATTAATAATTGCAAAGGTAATCGCATACGGAAAATCAATATATGGCCGAAATCGAGCTGCAAAATCTGACCAAGCGCTTTGCCGGCATATCCGCCGTGAAGCAGGCCAGCTTCACCATCCACGATGGGGAGTTCTTCATCCTGGTGGGACCCTCTGGCTGCGGCAAGTCCACCCTACTCAACATGATTGTAGGCCTGGAAGAGATCAGCGAAGGGGAGATCCGGGTGGATGGGGTGCGGGTCAACGACCTCGATCCCAAGGACCGCAATATGGCGATGGTCTTCCAGAGCTACGCCCTCTATCCGCACATGAGCGTGCGCGAGAACGTCTCCTTTCCCCTCAAGCTCGCCAAGCTGCCGAAAGAGGAGATCGACAAGCGTGTGGCCCGGGCCGCCGAGATCCTTGAGCTCGAGGATCTGCTCGACCGCAGGCCCCGTGCCCTCTCCGGCGGCCAGCGCCAGCGTGTGGCCATGGGCCGCGCCATCGTGCGCGAGCCCAAGGTGTTTCTTCTCGACGAGCCGCTTTCCAATCTCGATGCCAAGTTGCGTGTACAGATGCGTACCGAGATCGCCCGGCTGCAGCGCCGGCTGGGGACTACCACGCTCTTCGTCACCCATGACCAGACCGAGGCGATGACCCTGGGCGATCGCATCGCGGTATTGCGCAAGGGTGAGGTGTTGCAGATCGGCACACCGCGTGAACTCTATGAGTACCCCAGGAATCTTTTCGTCGCCGGCTTCATCGGCTCACCGGCCATGAATTTCCTTCCTGTCAGATGGAGCGAAGGAAACCTCGAAATCCCCATCGGTTCGCTCGCACCCTCGGCGGACATAGGTAGGCGCGTGGAGGCCGCCGAAGGTTCCCTGGTCGCTGGCTTTCGCCCCGAGCATCTGCATGTCGTCGGGGAAAAGGACGAGGCGCGGGAAGGCCTCTGTTTCGAGGTACAGGTCGAGGTCGTGGAATGGCTGGGGGCCGATCTGTTCGTCTATTTCAATGTGGCGCTGGATGGTTTCGAGGAGTTGGCCCTGCCGGAGGACCTGGACATCGAGAGCGGTGACGGGGCTCACCCAATACTGGTTGCACGCCTCGATCCAACAGCCGGCCTGAGGGTAGGCGACAAGGTTCGCCTCCACCTCGCAGCTGAGCATCTGCAGCTCTTCGGTGCCGCCAGCGGTGAGAATCTCACCTTGAGCGATTAGAATCCACTGGTCACGCGCCAGCGCTGATAGTTGGGCTCGCTGAGATAGCCGCGGCTGGTGATATAGTTGATCACGTTTCTCAGCCGATAGAAACGCACCACCGAGTCGACCCGGATGATCTCTTGGCCCTGTTCGTCGAAGAAGAGCAGGGAGGGGGTATAGAAGAGCCCCAGCTCCTGGGCCCACTGTTTGGCGCTTGTCCTTTCCCCCTGGGGTGTGATGACCGGTGTCTCCGCGCGGATGTCGAGCTGCACATTGTCGAACTGGCGGATCAACTGGTTGATCGCGGGTTCCCGTAACGGTTGGCCATGCAGCACATCACAGGCGTGGCAGTTGCCCTGTTCGAAGTAGACCACCAGGGGGCGTTTGCTGGGAAAGCGCGAACGGTCCAGATTGTGCGGTGGGGGGATGAAAAACTCCTCCTCGTTGAGGTCCCCCGGCTCGAAGGCGGTCCCGGACTCACCCCGGGCCAGGTAGTCGGGGAAGGACTCCTGCTGGTAGTGTTTGTCGGCCACATACTCCAGGGCGGCGCGGAACTTATAGGGGGGGTAGTAGCCACGCAGGCGGTGCGCCTCCTTGCCGGTCTCATCATAGAAGATCAGCGAGGGGGTGAAGTTGGTCTGCTCCCGCAGTGAGAGCTCACGCTCGGTGAGTAGCTCGCCATTGACGTCGGTGACCTCATCCACGCCCCAGATATCGATCGCGATCACATCGAAGTTGCGCCGGGTATAGGCGGTGATATCCGTGAGACCGAAATTCACCTGAAACAGCATCCTGCAATAGGCGCAACGCTGTTGGCCAAAGTAGACGATGATGCCCTTTTTTCCGCCGCCGATCGCCTCCGCCAGGTCTTCCTGCAGATCGAGGAAACTCTGCTTGAACCAGTCTGGATGCTGCATCGGCTCTTCCAGGGGGAAGTCATCGAATTCGAAGGCATCCCTATCCTGCCTGGCAGCCGTGGTGTGGCATATCAGCAGCAGGGCGAACAGCAGGCAGATGCTTGTCAGCGGTCGGTTGGGATATTGGGTCATGTTCAATAGGCTCAGGATGTTAAAAGCCAGGACCCAGGTATGCTTCTATTCTTAAGTATGTCACGAAAGGGTGATGGCCAATATCATCCCTGAAGAAAATCGTCTGTTAAGAGTATAAGCCGGTTGGCCGGAACTTGTTGGTCTGCCTCGAGAGTTTTCCCTTGGATTGCCCTACATGCCGTTTTTGAAGAGACCGGTAGCTGTTACACCGCTGGCCCGCACCTGTCCCAGGGCCTTGGCGTATTCGCTCAGGATGCCCAGTGCATACTGGATGCGCTCCCGGAAATAGCTGTCCGCTTTCGGATCGTTCTTTGCCGGATCTTCATTCAGCACCGATTCCACATGGCGTACGATGATCTGTTCCGGGATATAGCAGATCCGGTTATTCT
>JBDLIF010000032.1:0-13132 GCA_039714955.1 Pseudomonadota bacterium
TCCAGTTGCTAGCAAGCGAGTGAAGGGAGCATCGCCTCAGGCAACAGTAGCAAAGGACGGGCCAAGTGGTCTCAAGTTAATTTGGCGCTGGCCGACCAATGGGAGAGTGATTCAAACCTACTCCGCCACCGATCCGGCACGGAAAGGTATCTGGATCAGAGGGGTGTCAGGTCAATCGGTGGTTGCCACTGAGGCCGGTAAGGTCGTGTATAGCGGGGGTGGACTGGTCGGGTATGGAAATCTTATTATTGTGAAGCATAATAACAAGTACCTAAGCGCGTACGGATATAACAAAAAGCTCCTCGTGAAAGAGGGGGATAAGGTAAAAAGGGGTGAGCAAATCGCACAGATGGGCTCACCGAGAAATGGAGCGGATCCGATTTTGCACTTTGAAATCAGAAAGTACGGTAATCCGATAAATCCTTTGCCTTTACTGCCGAGATAATGATGAAAATGGTTAGATTGGTTTTGGGGGAGTGAGATGATTAAAGAACAAGGTGAGCCGGATGAAGTGGATGTTGGACCGGTGTCAGACGGGCTGTTTGAGAATGACTCGGTATTGGTTGAGGAGCAGCCAGATAAGGCGGTGGTTGGCTCCCGGGCACCGCCTGGGGGTGCTATCCCACCGAAGAAAGGCATGGAGCCAAGCGATTCTCAGATGGATGCCACCCGGATCTACCTCAATGAAATAGGTATCTCAAAACTGTTGACCGCAGAGGAAGAGGTCCATTTTGCCCGTTTGGCCCAAAGTGGTGACCAGTCAGCTCGTCAACGGATGATCGAGAGTAATCTCCGCCTGGTGGTGAAGATCGCCCGTCGCTACATGAATCGTGGCCTGGCGCTGCTGGATCTGATCGAAGAGGGAAACCTCGGTTTGATTCGGGCAGTGGAAAAGTTCGATCCGGAGCGGGGCTTCCGATTCTCCACTTACGCCACCTGGTGGATTCGTCAGACCATCGAGCGGGCGATTATGAATCAGACCCGGACTATCCGACTGCCGATCCATGTGGTGAAGGAGATCAATGTCTACCTGCGGGCAGCCAGGCAGCTCGCCCAGACCCTGGATCATGAACCCAGTGCTGAGGAGATCGCCGATCTCCTGGATAAACCCATCGGTGAAGTGAAACGCATGTTGGGGCTCAATGAGCGAGTCACCTCGGTAGACACCCCATTTGGCAAGGATGCGGATAAACCGCTGCTGGAAACCATTGCGGATGAGAAGATTCAGGACCCTACAGTGAGGATCCAGAATGATGGGTTGCAGGCAAATCTGGACAAATGGCTGGGTAAGCTGAATGAAAAACAGCGTGAGGTGGTTGAGCGACGATTCGGCCTGCATGGCTATGAGAATTCCACCCTCGAGCAGGTTGCCAATGAACTGGGTGTGACGCGTGAGAGGGTTCGGCAGATTCAGATGGATGCACTGCGCAGATTGCGGGATATTCTGGAACGGGACGGATTTTCGGTGGATGTGATCTTCAAATGATGCTTTCAGCTCATGCTCGAGCCAGAGCCCCAAGGGCCTGAGGGAATAAATTATTTAATAACTTTACATGATACTCATGCAATATGACTTAAATTCTATTGATCCAGGTCAATAAAACCTCATATAGATACCAAAATAACAAGAAAAATCACTGTGTTATCTTGCACGCAATTGGTGCGTCAAATCCCCCAATATTCTTGACATTTAGTTGTAATAAAGGTGAGATATGGCGGCTCTTTGTCTACCGCAAAAGTAGGCACTGACAAGGGGGGTTTCCCATCAAATGATTTCTTTCCATCCATTCAATCTGTTTATAGAGGGGGGTTCATGGACGCCGTAGCCGAGCAGAAATACAACCTGGGTGTTGTACGCTGGTTCACCGTCATGGCAGTTGTCTACCTCGTAGTGGGTACGTCCGTAGGAACGTATATTGCTTCCGAGCTGGCATGGCCGTTTCTGAATTTTGATATTCCGTATATCACATTTGGGCGTCTACGCCCGCTGCACACCAACGCGGTCATCTTTGCCTTTGGCGGCAGTGTGTTGATGGCTACCTCATTCTACAGCGTACAGCGTACCTGTGGGGTGAGCCTCTGGAGCGACAAGCTGGCCTGGTTTGTCTTCTGGGGTTGGAACCTGATCATCGTCTCCGCGGTGATCACCCTGCCCCTGGGTATCAACCAGACCAAGGAGTATGCCGAGCTGGAGTGGCCCATCGATCTGGCGATCGCCGTGGTCTGGCTGGCTTACATGTTCAATTTCATCATGACCCTGGCGATCCGTAAGTCATCCCATATCTACGTCTCCAACTGGTTCTTCCTCGCCATGATGGTGATGATTACCTATCTGCATGTGGTCAACAGCCTCGCCATCCCGGTAAGTCTGTTTAAGTCCTACTCCCTGTTCTCAGGTGTACAGGACGCCATGATCCAATGGTGGTGGGGCCATAACGCAGTAGGCTTCTACCTGACTGCCGGCTTCCTCGGTATCATGTATTACTTCGTGCCCAAACAGGCGGGTCGTCCGGTCTACTCCTATCGTCTGTCGGTGATCCACTTCTGGGCGCTGACATTCGGCTATGTCTGGCTGGGTGCTCACCATCTGCAGTACACCGCCCTGCCTGACTGGACCGGTTCTCTGGGTGCGGCTGTCTCCATCGCCATGATCATCCCCTCCTGGGGGGGTGCGGTGAATGGCATGATGACCCTCTCCGGCGCCTGGGATCGTCTGCGTACCGACTATGTCCTGCGTTTCATGATCATGTCTCTGGCCTTCTACGCCATGTCGACCTTTGAGGGGCCGATCATGTCGATCAAGACCGTTAACGCCCTGTCCCACTACACCGACTGGACCGTAGGTCACGTACACTCCGGGGCTCTGGGTTGGGTGGCCATGGTGGCCATTGGTGCGATCTACCATCTGATGACCCGTACCTTCCACACCGAGCTATGGTCTACCAAGCTGGTCAATGCCCATTTCTGGACCGCCACCATCGGCACGGTTGTCTACATCGTCGCCATGTGGGTATCCGGCATCATGCAGGGCCTGATGTGGCGTGCCTATGACGAGTACGGCACTCTGGCCTATACCTTCGCTGAATCTGTTGAGGCGATGCACCCCTACTACGCGATGCGCGCAGTGGGCGGCATGATCTTTGTCGCGGGTGCTCTGCTGATGCTGATCAATATTCTGATGACGGTCCGTAAGGCCGCCAGTGAAGGCAGCCTGCAGCAGGCGCGTACTGCTTCGGCTACTGCTTAATGTAGGGGGAACTTAAAATGGCTAATGATAAACAAGCAGTTGGCATGCAGGAACGGGCAGAGAAGAACATTTGGTTATTGGTCTTCTTTATCGCCATAGCTGTCTCGGTTGGCGGTATCGTTGAAATCGTACCGCTGTTCCTGATAGATAAAACCATGGAACATAACAGTGCGCCGGAACTGGTCTGGCAGCGTCAGGCAGGGCAGGCACTGGCTGATCATAAGGCGGGCGATGGTGTGCGCCCTTATACGGCTCTGGAGCTGGCGGGTCGTGATGTCTACCAGCGGGAAGGCTGCTATCTCTGCCACTCCCAGATGGTTCGTCCTTTCCGCGATGAGAAGGAGCGTTATGGTCACTACTCCCTAGCTTCCGAGTCGATGTATGACCATCCGTTCCAGTGGGGCTCAAAGCGTACCGGTCCTGACTTCGCCCGCCTGGGGGGTAAGTATTCGGATGATTGGCACCGCAAGCACCTGCGTGCCCCCCGTTCGGTTGTACCTGAGTCCGTGATGCCGAACTATCCCTGGCTGAAAGACAATTCGGTAGAGGGTGTGGATATGGTGGCCCGCTTCAAGGTCATGCAGCTGATGGGTGTTCCTTACACGGATGAGGATATCGCCAACGCCGATGCCGGACTGAAGGGCAAGACAGAGGAAGATGCGATGGTGGCCTACCTGCAGGTATTGGGCACCATGGCCAAGCTGGACGAAAACAAGGCTTATCGTGAGTAGTCTGATGAATAGTTTGGCTGAGTACTTTCATACCGACTGGGAGGCGATGACCACCAGCGATTGGATCGGTCTGATCATGACGGTGGTCACCTTCCTCCTGATGGTCGGTCTGTACTTCTATGCATTACGTCCAAAAAATCGGGAGAAACTGGAGAAGAACCGGTTTATACCGATGGATGAAGACAGAATAGATAGCGGAGATAAAAATGGCGGATAAAAATCCATTTCCAGGTGAAAATAACACCGGACATATCTGGGATGACAATATACGAGAGCTTGCAAACCCACCTCCACGTTGGTGGATGATCGCCTTCTGGGCCTCCATCATCTGGTTTATTGGATATGGTGTGCTCTATCCCATGTACCCGATTGGCCAGGAGCCGACCGAGGGCGTCATGGGCTGGACCCAGATGAAGGAGTATCAGGAGGGTGTAGCTGAGGTCGAGGCAGTGCGCGCTGAATTTGAAAATCAGCTTAAGGATATGAGCGGCAGGGATATCCTGGCGGATCAAGGTCTTGCGGATTACACCGTAGCGTCTGCCAAGGTGTTGTTTGGCGACAACTGTGCCCCCTGCCATGGTGGTGGAGGCCAGGGTGGACCCGGGTTCCCGGTCCTGGCTGACGATGACTGGCTGTTTGGCGGTACCATCGAGACCATCGAGCAGACCATTACCATGGGCCGCAAGGGGATCATGAGCAATCATGACGCCAATGTGGTTTCTGACCAGGAATTGGAGCAGCTTACCGACTGGATCATCGGGATGAGTGAAGGCAAGGAAGATGATTCGGGAAAGGCGCTGTTTACCAGTAAAGGCTGTATCGGTTGCCATGGTCCCGATGCCAAGGGCCTGCAGGTCATGGGTGCAGCGAATCTCACCGATGGTATCTACCGTTTTGTGCCTGCTGAGGGTGAAACCTTGCGTGACAGCATCAAACACACTATCAGGCATGGTGTGAATATGGTGGCTATAGATCCCCAAAGCCGTGAGGCTGTAATGCCCTCTTTTAGTGAGCGTCTCTCCAAAGACGACATCAAAAAGCTGGCTGTTTATGTCTACAAGTTTGGCGGCGGTCAGGCCGGTCAATAGTAAGGAACTTGTTTCCTGAGTAAGCGCGTGACGGTGTAATCCGTCACGCGTAACGGCAAATAGAAGGGGTGTGTTATGCATTGGGATGCAGTAGCTATTGGTTCGATCATAGCGGTGGTGATCTGTGTGGTGATCATCGTATTTCTGGGGTTTAAGGTCAGCGCCTTAATGAAAGGTGATGCTGGAAAGCAAAAATAGTTGAAATTGCTGACACTGCTGTTTAAAAAGGGGGTGTATATACGCCCCCTTTTTTTGTCTCGAAACCGGCAAACTGCCGAGGCTCCTGTTGGCGCTGAATCAGTGAGACTAAGGTGATTGATAAATCGCATTGGGTAGCAAGTCAGCTGATGGATAAAATCCATGGCTACTGGCGGCTTCAACAGGAGAGAATCCTTTGAGTAATACGAATAAGGCAAATCAGCAGGCAGCGGTTGATCATCTTTATGCTGAAGCTGAGCATTGGAATCTCAATACCGGTGAAGAAACCATCCATGCCAAACGCATGGGAGGGAAATGGCGCAATATTCGCTGGTTGACCGCATCTGTCTGGCTGATTTTCTTTTTTGGCCCCTATCTGCAATGGGGTGAGCGCCAGGCAATACTTTTTGATATCCCCAATCGTCAGTTTCATATTCTGGGAATTACAATCTTGCCCCAGGATTTCTGGATGCTGTCACTTACATTGTTGTTTCTAGCCTTGCTGCTTGCTGTGGCTACAGCAATGGCTGGAAGGGTCTTTTGTGGCTTTTTCTGCTTTCAGACGGTCTGGACAGACATCTTCACCTGGTTAGAGGAGAAGTTGGAGGGTACCCCACCAAAGCGGCGTAAGCTCGACAAGGCCTCCTGGGACTTTCATAAAGTCCGGGTCAAACTTACCAAGCACCTGATCTGGCTGGTGATATCGGTCATTACCGGAATCAGCTTTGTCGCTTGGTTTTATGATGCGTTCCAACTCTGGGAAGACTTGTTCACCCTCAATGTGGGAGCTGTTGCATTCGGTACCATCGCCCTGTTTACCGCAGGTACTTATGTGTTGGCCGGGTATATGCGTGAACAGGCCTGCTTCTGGCTCTGTCCTTATGCCCGTATCCAGGGCGTCATGATCGACCAGACCACCGTCGTACCCACTTACGATTTTAATAGAGGTGAGCCACGTGGCAGGCTCAAGAAAGGCCAGAGCGGAGGGGAGAGAACCACTGGCGATTGCGTGGATTGCAAACAGTGCATCGCGGTCTGTCCGACCGGAGTGGATATTCGTCATGGCCAGCAGGAAGGATGTATCATGTGCGCCCTCTGTATCGATGCCTGTGATGAGGTGATGACGAAGATCGGCCGGCCCAAAGGCCTGATCCGTTACGAATCCTATGAAGCGTTGGAAACCAATAAGAAACCCAAGCCCTTGTGGCTGCGCCCACGGGTGTGGATCTACAGTGCAATCATGTCAGCGGCTCTGGTAGGTATTGGAATTGGCCTGAGTTCACTGGATGCCCTGGAACTCAAGGTGATCCATGCAAGACAACCCCTGTTTGTGTTACAGAGTGACGGCAGCATCCAGAATAAATACACCCTGAAGATCCTCAACAAGATGACCAGGGATGTTCCAGTCAAAATCACCGCCATGGGGCCGGAAGGCCTGATCCTGGTGGATGCGGATCAGGAGATTACCGCAAGACACGGTAAAGTGACCCCGCGTACCGTGTTTGTGAGAGTACCAAAAAAGAACCTTTTGGCTGAAAATACACCGATCACCTTTCATGCAGAGAGTGATGCGGGGGATCAGGTATTAACCAGTCAGCGGGAAAGCGTGTTTATCGGACCAAATCGATAGTCAACATCGAAACTTGGTTAGAAGAGGGGCGGGCTATAGAGCCCGCCCCGGTCATTTTTTTAGGTGGTAAATTTTACAATGTCGGATAAAAACTCAGCCTGGCGCAGTCCCTGGGTTATCGCATGGGTGGCCATGGTGGTGATCTTCTTCACCATGAACATGGTCATGATCTACATGGCGGTTGATAACGAGTCTGGATTGGTGGTCGATGATTTCTATGAGCGTGGACAGGATTATGAAAAAAACATGCTCAAAAGACAGGCGCGTGATCCGGGATGGGATATGCGTATCCGGTTGCCGAAAAAGATCGAGGTCGATCAACCCGTGATCTGTCAATTCAGGGTCACAGACAAAACGGGGCAACCGGTGCGGCCGGATTCAATCACATTCTATGCTTATCGGCCATCTGACAAGACGGCGGATTTTTCCATACCCATGAAGGAAGTAGCGCCAGGTATGTATGAGTCGGAGGTCAGTTTTCCCCTTTTGGGCGCCTGGGACACACTGGTCAGTGTCAAACAGGGTGAAGACGAGTTCAATACACCCAAGAGGATAGGGGTGGGAATCGACTGGGTGCCCTAGGGCCTGAATATGTCGGCTTCCAAACTGGAGCAGAGCTGCTTCCATTGCGGTCTTCCCGTTCCGCCGCAGGATGCGGTGATCGCAGAGATTGAGGGCGAGCCTCAGCCTTTCTGCTGTACCGGATGCAAGGCCGTCTGTGAGGCTATCTATCAGGCGGGTCTCGAAGGCTTCTATCAACGTACGCCTGAAGGTGCCTGTCTGGCGCCACCACCGGACATTCCCAGTGAACTGAGCCTCTATGACCTGGATGAAGTGCAGGAGGAGTTTGTTGGTGAGCTTGGAGAAGAGCGGGGCATCCATCTGCTGGTTGAAGGCATTCATTGTGCTGCCTGTGTCTGGTTGATAGAGCACTCACTCAATGCCATGCCTGGAGTGATCCAGGCCCAGGTCAATCTTTCCGGCAAACGCCTGCATGTCAAATGGCACAACAACCAGGCGTCCCTATCCAGCATCCTCAACCGTCTGGGACAGATCGGTTACGCGGCCGTACCCTATGATCCTGATGTCGCAGAAGGTGCGCTGAAGCGGCAAAACAGGACGCTGCTCTATCGCATGGCGTTTGCCGCCTTCGGCATGATGAACCTCATGTGGATCTCGATCGCGCTCTATTCCGGGGCCAGTGAAGGGGAGTTCCGCGGCCTGTTCCACTGGGTCGGTTTTGCCCTGGCAACCCCGGTGCTGGCCTATTCCGGTTATCCGTTTTACCAGGGGGCATGGTCCGGACTGCGGAATTTTCATCTGGGTATGGATCTGCCGATCGCCATCGGCGCCAGTATCACTTATCTCTATTCCGTCTATGTCACCATCTCCGGAAGTACCGCCGGCGAGGTCTACTTCGACACGGTGGTCAACTTTCTCTTTGTCATTCTGGTGGGGCGCTATCTGGAAGCGATCTCGAAGCGCCAGGCAGTCGCGGCCACTCAGCGGTTACTCGATCTGCAACCCAAGGTCGCGACGGTTATACGTGATGGAGAGGAGTCTATAGTCCCGCTACGGGCAGTGGCCGCGGAAGAGACTGTGTTGGTAAAACCCGGCGAGCGGATACCGGTGGACGGCGTGATCATCGAGGGACTGAGCAGTGTCGATGAGGCGATGTTGACCGGTGAATCGCGACCTGTCGCCAAGTCGCGGGGGGAGAAGGTATCGGCGGGCACCATCAATGGACAGGGGGTGTTGCAGGTGTGTATGACCGGCTCCCTCAAGCGTACCGCCCTGGGCCGGATCATCAACCTGGTGGAAGAGGCGCAGGCCTCAAAGGCGCCCATACAGTGTGTGGCGGATCAGGTCGTGCCCTGGTTCGTGGCGGTGACCCTGGGGCTGGCGACACTGACCTTTCTCTGGTGGCAGAGTACCTCATTGGAGTTGGCCCTGCTGGCGGCCACATCGGTATTGATCATCACCTGCCCCTGCGCCTTTGGCCTGGCGACTCCCATGTCCATTGCGGTGGCGTCCGGTTTGGGCGCAAAGTACGGCATCCTGGTGAAAAATGGTGAGGTGCTGGAATCTCTCTCATCAATCAACCATGTGGTGTTTGATAAGACAGGTACGCTGACAGAAGGCAGATTGTCTGTGGTTGCGATACATCTGCAGGATACCGAGTGGAACAGCCTGTCACATGCGGCGCCATCCGGTGAGGTCAGGGAGTTGATAGAAGCGCTTGCAATACTGGAGAGATACTCTGAGCATCCGACAGCACAGGCGATCATTGAACTGGCGGAAGAGTTCGAAATCGATCTGTCTGAGTCCGCACAGAATTTTGAAAATCGTCCAGGGTTTGGTGTGGCCGGTATGGTGGGTGGCGACACCCTGCTCGCTGGCAACAGCGCCTGGCTGGATGCGAAGCAGACAATTCGTCACAAGCGGTTTGACAAACTGGCGGATGAGTTGGATAGGTCAGGTGTTGGGTCGATCCGGATCGCTGCCGGAGGCAGGGAGATTGCGCTCCTGGCCATCGAAGACATGATTCGCCCTGAGGCAGCTCAATTGATCGCGGAACTTAAAGCGGAAGGGCTCGAACTGACTCTGCTGACCGGAGACCGCAAGCAGGTGGCGGAGACCATTGCCCAGCGCCTGGGTGGCATGGAGGTGATTGCTGAGGTGCTGCCGGAGGAGAAGGATCAAATCATACAACAACTGCAACAGGGAGAGAAGCGAGTGGCAATGGTCGGTGATGGCGTGAATGATGCGCCGGCCCTGGTGCGGGCGAATGTGGGTATTGCCATGGGCTCCGGAACCGATGTCTCTATTGCCAGTTCGGATATAGTGCTGATGAATGCTGAACTGGATAAAGTGCGCCTGGCAATCGGCCTTTCACGGCGTACCTTGCGCACCATACGCCAGAATATCGGATTATCGATCATGTATAATATTGTTATGGTGCCTCTGGCCATGTCCGCCATCGTGACACCGCTGGTTGCGGCTATTTCGATGCCTCTCAGTTCCCTGGCGGTGATCGGTAATTCCGCGCGGATTCGCACCCTGTTCAAAGGCATCAAGGCTGGTACTTCGTCAAGGTTGTATTGATGGGGTACTAGGTAAGGGTATTTTCTACGGAGTACACCGATGGAAGTCATCTATGGTCTGATTCCCGGCATGATTTTATTGGGGTTGGTTGCGGTCGGCGTGCTCTTCTGGGCGGCCCGTAGCGGCCAGTTCGATGATCTGGAGGGGGAGGGTCACCGTATCCTGATGGATGAGGATCTTCCGCCCCGGACTAAGCAGAAAAAGCCCGCGCAGCGGATGCCGGATGCGGAGGATCAGGAGTAGTCAGTTATCCTCTCTGTTCGTTCTGATAGACTCAATCAGGAGATCCATCTCTTTCGGTTGAATGTACTGGAGCAGCTCCTTGCCATGCGGATTTACCCCGATGCTCAGCCCGGTTTGGGGGTAGACCCAATGGACCACTCCTGTATCAGCCTCTGGGATCCGCTCGGCCGGTTCGCCGAATCGGTTCAACAGCAGTTGCTCGTCCAGGTTGGCCGCGGGAATGTAGTTGATCAGCTTGATAGGCAGATTTCCGGCTAGCACCCTGTCCTCTGCCGCCAGCTCTACCTTTCGCGTGATCTCCGTGGTGCGGCTGATGCGGCTTCCTCGGTCATATAACGCCTGCAGTGTTCCACTCTCCACATCCAGCACCAGCACAAAGTCCGCCCGCAGGCCGCTGAGGGAGATCCGTTCGAAGTAGGCCTCCAGGACAGGTTGGTTATCCTTGGTGATAAACAGACTGACCTTGCCTTCGCTGGAGAAGATCTCACTGGCCTCATGTAGTGTGCTCTGTCCCAAGGTGAGGCCGAAGACCTTGGAGCCCCCCTGGGCGTCCACCCTGATCTCCCAGGGCAGTTTCGGCGCTTTATCGGACTGGCGGCCTCCGGGTGAGAGGATGGCGAGGGCCAGTGCAACAAGAGTCAGGGAGACCACCCATAAAAGGATTTTTCTATCCATCAGCTTTGGACCAGGTTTGCTATGTCACAACAAGGTGCAGCGGGTAGCTTCTTATGCTGTATAGGACGCTGCTGAGAGGGGATTCTACAATGGGGAAGGCGGTTTGGCTCTTAACAATTCTCGAGTATCGATGCAAAAATAGCACGAATTGATGCAATCGAACAGATCTGGTGGTAGCCTGCGCCGTGCGGTTTTTACAGTTTTTTGACAGGCAGGGCGGGTCTATCCGATGAAATTCGAGATTTCCGATGAACTGGCGCACAAGGCCAAGATTCCCCACGAGATTCTTCTGACCAATCTCATTGGCAACCACATACTCTGGTTTATTGCCGCATTGGGTCTGGCGGGCTCCTACTGGCAGCCGTTGGCACTGGTGCCGGTATTCTCCTTTGCGGCATTGACCTACATTCTTTGGCGTGCTCATCGCTCGCGTAGTCAGGATGACTGGTACTTGATGTGTCACTGGCAGATATGTGCCGCACGCAGTCGTCTATTTATCTATATGTTATTGATGGGGCTGACCGTGGCGTTACTGGGCTGGTTGGGATACAGCCAGTTCGGCATGATGAAGGAGGTTGTGATTGCATTGACAAGTGGTATAGGAATCCTGCCCGTCATGGTGACGGTATTGGTGTTGATCCTGATGGAATCGGATATTTTACATCAGGCATCGCTACACAAACTGCCAAAGCGTATTGTGGAAAAGTATCCGGTCCCTGATTCGGTTGTGGTGCTAGAGGATGATGTCCTGGAGCAGGGAGCCGAGGCTAAATCATAAACAGGGCAGCCGCGACGTTGCGGCCTTCCCCCATGAGGATGTTGTAGGTTCGGCAGGCGGCTGCGGTCTGCATGGTTTCCAGTCCGATCCGTTGTTGCATCAAGGGCTGGGAGAGGGAAGGGTGGGGAAATCTGTGCACCGCCCCGGTACCGAGGATCACAATTTCCGGTTGAAGCTCGGCCAGCAGGGTAAAGTCAGCCACGCCAAGCTCGCTAAAATCATCGGGTTGCCAGTCTTCGATCACCCGACCAGGGGTCAAGATCAGGCTGTGCTGGTAGATCACCCCATTGATCGTGACCTGGCCCTCCGCGTAGCCCTGGATGACATTGCCACCCCCGGTATCATCCAATGTAAATTTCATGCCTCGAAGATAGCGTAAATTGCTAGCTGAAAAAAGCCTTGGTCCGTGATTACAACCAGCCTAAGAAAGAAATATGGAGTGGCTGAATACGTTATAATATAAGTATGTAGTTATCATGTATGGGCTGATGATGTAGGTTGTCCAGGTAATGAACCAGGGAACATCAATGCCGGTGAGTGAAGTAGAGTTACGCGCCAAGGGACTGCTGTTTGGAGATGAGGCTTCTCAGCTTGGTTTGATGAAGTCCATGCTCGAAACCTATGGTTACGCATCGAAGGTCCTGACCAATATGGCTGGCGTAGTAAAATCGATGCACGAACAGCCCGATTTCGTGATCGTGCTGTTCGGCCGGAACACCCCATGGCCGGAGGCTGAGCAACAGCTTCAGTTGTTGCGGGAGCTGCATAACAGGACTCCCCTCATTCTCATCGCCCCCTGTAACGATCCCGAGACAAGGCAGAGGATCGCCACGGCGAATGTCGAAGATTTCCTTTGTCCGCCCTTGAAAGAGGGTGAACTCGCGACCCGACTAGAGGTTTGTCTCGATAGACATCGGCCAGAGGCGACGAGCCAGGGCGACTATCCTTGTGTGGAACGTCGCCATGGCGAGCGCAGAAATCTTGCCGGAGACAGCCTAACCCTCTTCCAGATCGATGATCGAAAAAAACGTGTTGTGGTAAGGGGCGAAACCCTTGACCTCACGCCAAAGGAGTACGCGCTCTTCTCGCTGCTTATCTCCGACCCGGGAAAGGTATTTTCGATCAAGGCGATCCGGGATCATCTCTGGCCGGGAGGGTCCAACGCAACCGCCAGTGACGTGCAGCAGTACATCCATCGGTTACGCGGCAAAGTGGAAAAGGATCCGACCCAGCCCTGCTGCATACAGACGGTGAAGGGTTTTGGCTATCGGCTCGCCGATCCGCATGAGCAATAACCGCATTCGCTAGCGCATAGGCAGGCCTACTCTTCATGACATAAGGGCTGCGGAAAAAATGATTTGTCCGAAGATCACGTTCATATTTGGGTGAGATTTGGGCGATTTGATTGAGTAAATCCGCAAGACTAGCTGGGCTAAT
>JBDLIF010000033.1:0-13058 GCA_039714955.1 Pseudomonadota bacterium
AGGGCACAGGTTGCTCAGCCTGGAGACCCGTGAGGGAGCGGCTGAGGAAAAACCCCGCGAGACCGTCAGCCCCACGCCCGCGGCTGAGGAGGTAGAGACCGTGCAGGCCCCCGCGCCGGCGTCGCAAGATCAGTCCAGTACGCAACGCCAGCCAGGGGAGAAGGAGCCGACCGTGCCACCGCTTCCCCTTGGTGCAGGGGGCGAAAAGACGAGCCAGGCCAATGCCAGTCCCGCGGTGCGGCGTTTTGCCCGTGAACTTGGGGTGGATCTCAGCCGGGTTTCCGGTACCGGTCCCAAAGGCCGCATCCTGAAAGACGATGTACAGAACTTCGTCAAGACCTCCCTGCGGGGAGGCCAGCCGGGCAGAGTGGCTGGTTCCGCATTTGAGATGCCGGTCGGGCCCGAGGTCGACTACGGCAAGTTCGGCGAGATCGAGACCCAGCCTTTGGGACGTATCAAGAAACTCAGCGGCGCCCATCTGCACCGCTGCTGGTTGACGGTGCCTCATGTCACTCAATTCGACGAGGCCGATATCACCGAACTGGAGACGTTCCGCAAGACGCAGAAGGATATCGCCCTGCAACAGGATGTGCGTCTGACCTTCATGCCTTTTCTGATGAAGGCGGTGGCGGCCGCGCTCAGGGAGATGCCGGTGTTCAATGCGGCCCTGTCGGCGGATGGTGAGAGCCTGATCTACCGCAAATATGTGCATATCGGGGTGGCGGTTGACACCCCCAACGGACTGGTGGTGCCGGTGATTCGTGATGTGGACCGGAAAGGCGTCTTCGAGATCGCCAAGGCGCTCATGGAAATCAGCGGCCGGGCCCGGGAGGGCAAACTCTCCCCTGGGGATATGCAGGGTGGTTGCCTCTCCATCTCCAGCCTGGGTGGCATCGGCGGAACCGCCTTTACGCCGATAGTGAATGCCCCGGAGGTAGCGATTCTGGGTGTCTCCCGCGCCACCATGAAGCCAGTGTGGGATGGTGCGGCGTTTCAGCCCCGCCTGATGCTGCCCCTGTCGCTCTCCTACGACCATCGGGTCATCGACGGTGCGGACGGAGTGCGCTTCACCACACTGCTGGCGGGTCTGCTGGGGGATATCCGGCGGCTGCTGCTCTGATATTCCGTGGCTGTAATTAAAAGTTGATTCTTCCCTGCGGATTTAATCAATTCCAGGGCAGGTATGAGGAACAAAGATGAGCAAAACCGTTGAGGTTACCCTTCCTGACATAGGCGACTTCGAGCAGGTCGATGTGATTGAGGTGCTGGTCAAGCCTGGCGACAGCATCGAGGCCGAGGAGTCGATCATTACCCTGGAGAGCGACAAGGCGACCATGGAGATCCCCTCGCCCCAGGCAGGGACGGTAAAGGAGGTGTTGGTCAAGGCGGGGGATAAGATCTCTCAAGGCGGTCCGATTCTTCAGCTGGAACCGATGCCAGGCGAACAGCGGGAGGAACCGCGCTTCAGTACGGCGCCGGTTTCCGAAGCCGTGAAAGGGACGGCAGACATGCAGACCGATGTAGTCGTGCTGGGCGCCGGGCCGGGAGGTTATACCGCCGCCTTTCGCGCCGCCGATCTCGGCAAACGGGTCATCCTGGTGGAGCGTTACCCAGCATTGGGTGGTGTCTGTCTGAATGTGGGCTGCATCCCCTCCAAGGCCCTGCTGCATGCCGCCGATGTGATCAATGAGGCGGCGGAGATGGAACATCTTGGCATCAGCTTCGGCAAGCCGAAGGTGGATCTGGACAAGCTGCGCGCGGGCAAGGAGAAGGTGGTGCGGCGCCTGACCGCTGGCTTGCAGCAGCTGGCCAAACAACGCAAGGTGGAGGTTGTCCAGGGCCTGGGCAAATTCGAAACGCCCAACCGTATCGGGATCAGGACGGCGGATGGCCAGGTCTCCGTCGCCTTCACCGACGCCATCATTGCCTGCGGCTCCAGGGTGGTAAGGATTCCTGGCTTTCCCAACGAGGATCCACGTCTGATCGACTCCACCGGTGCCCTGGAACTGCAGGATGTGCCCAAGCGTATGCTGGTCATCGGCGGTGGCATCATCGGTCTGGAGATGGCCACCGTCTACAGCACCCTGGGCAGTCAGATCGATGTGGTGGAACTGCAGGATAACCTGATCCCAGGCTGCGACCCTGATCTGGTGCGCCCCCTGCAGAAACGCATCAAGAAACGCTACAACCGCATCATGCTCTCCACCAAGGTGACCGATATCCAGGCCCAGAAACAGGGACTGAAGGTGACCTTCGAAGGCAAGCAGGCCCCGGACAAGCCCCAGGTCTATGACAAGGTGCTGGTGGCGGTGGGACGCACGCCCAACGGTAAGTTGATCCATGCAGAAGCGGCTGGGGTGGAGGTGGACGAGCGGGGCTTTATCCCGGTGGATGCGCACATGCGCACCAACGTGCCCAATATCTATGCGATTGGTGACGTGGTGGGACAGCCCATGCTGGCGCATAAGGCCACCCATGAGGCGAAGGTGGCGGCGGAGGTCATCGCCGGGTTGCCGGCCCGTTTCGATCCCATGACCATCCCCTCGGTGGCCTACACCGATCCGGAGGTGGCCTGGATGGGTCTGACGGAGACCGAGGCCAAGGCCAAGGGCATTGAATATGAGAAGGGTGTGTTTCCCTGGGCGGCCAGCGGCCGGGCATTGGGGATTGGCCGAGATGAGGGTCTGACAAAACTGCTGTTCGATCCGAGCACCAAGCGCATCCTCGGTGCCGGCATCACCGGTCCCAATGCGGGGGAGCTGATCGGCGAGACCGTACTGGCCCTGGAGATGGGCGCGGACGCGGAGGATATCGGGCTCACCATCCATCCCCATCCGACCCTGAACGAGACCATCTGTTTTGCCGCCGAGATGGCCGAGGGCAGCATCACCGATCTGCTGCCGCCGAAAAAAAGATAGTTACTCACGCGAATCTTGGATAGCCGACATGCATTTCCGCGGGTGTCGGCAGCAGGGATGCTAGCGCCAAGCCTACAGGGAAGTATTCACGGCGTCCCACGGAGATGCATGTCGGCTATCCAATGAACGGTTTAGTAGCAAGCATCCCGAAAGTTCTCGCCTACCCGTAATCGAGACAGGCTGTGAATTGATCCCCGGACGCTCGGCGGCGGGCTCGATTACTCCTATGCGATTAGCTATGCAGTGGTCAATACTAACAAGGTAACAGCTCGGAACCGAGCTGAATCGGTCCGCCAATGAACGTTAAGAAAAATAGATTGGCGCTTATGTGTGAATAACCCAAATCAACTAGCTTTTGAGCGTGCCCTTTGTGGACAAGGTAACGAAAACGGTCAAGGCGTTTTACCAGGCCTATCCCTATCCATCCGGGATTCCGCGGAGCGGCCCGGCCAGTGAACCCAGGGTCCTGCTGGAACGGCTGCGGGGGCCGCGGGCGAGTGCCGGTCCGCTCAAGATCCTGGAGGCCGGCTGTGGCTGTGGCCTGGGGTTGATTGCCGCCGCGAAAAGAGACCAGGAGAGCCATTTCACCGGCGTCGATATCAATCCGGTCGCCATTGCCCAGGCCCAGGAGCGGGCAGCCGGTGAGGGGCTGGGTAATCTCCGCGTTTACCCGGCTGATCTGCTCAGCCCCGAGGCCATTGAGTCACCAGCTGGTGGTTTCGATCTCATCTACTCCTTCGGCGTAGTGCACCATCTCTCCAGCCCGGTAACAGGTCTGCTAAATCTCAAGCGACTGTTGGCCCCACAGGGTGTCCTGGCATGCATGGTCTATGGTCGTTATGCGCGTGAGCCCCTGCGGCGCCTGGTGGAAGCGATCGATCTGGCGGTTGATCCCTCCCTCTCCGTGGCGGAGCGGATGGAACCTGCCAGGCTGCTGGCGGAGGTGGCGGAGCAAACCCTGTTCAAGGGCACCGCCTGGGAAGGGACGTCTCGGGTGGATGACATCGAGTTTGCCGACCGCTGTCTGCATGTGCATGAGCAGAGTTACGATATCGATAGCCTGTGGGCCCTGCTGGCGCAAAGTGGACTGAGTTTTGCCGCCTGGCTGGAACCTGATGACTGGTCTATTGGGTTGTTTGAGCAGGCGCCGATCAGATCACTGGTGAAGACCCTAGGTGCCAGGGATCGATATAAACTGGTCGAAATGCTCTTCTCCCGGCCCAGGCTCGAGCTGCTCATCACGCGTTTGGATGGGTAAGGCGAATGGCCGTTGATCTCTACTACCGGGAATTTGGCGAACCCCAGGCGCCACCCCTGGTACTCCTGCACGGTCTATTCGGTTCCTCCGCCAACTGGGTGGGTATAGCCCGGCGGCTGGAGTCCGCTTATCGTCTCATCGTTCCCGATCTGCGTAATCATGGTCGTTCACCGCACGCGGAGAGCATGAGTTATCCATCGATGGCAGCGGATATTCTGCGGATGCTGGATCGGCTCGACAGCCAGGGGGCGGATTTCATCGGTCACAGCATGGGGGGCAAGCTGGCCATGTGGCTGGCCCTGACACGTCCGGAGCGGGTGAACAAGCTGCTGGTGGCGGATATCACACCGGTAGACTATCCGCACAGATTCGAGAAGATCTTCACCGGCCTGCGGGCCATCGATCTCAAACAACTGTCCGACCGGCAAGAGGCGGACAGCCTGTTGTCACAAGTGATAGAGAGTGCCGGGGTCAGGCAGTATCTGCTGCAGAATCTGCTCAAGGAGTCGGATGGCTGGGCCTGGCGCTTCAATCTGCCGGTACTGCAACGGGAGATCGAATCCCTAGCCGGTTTTCCTGACTCCAAAGGGTTGAGCTTTCCGGGTGATGTGCTGTTCGTCTATGGGGGACGTTCCGATTATGTTAAACCGGCATATCTTCCGGCTATCCGGGAGACGTTCCCCCTCGCCCGTATGCGCATGCTGGCCGGGGCAGGGCACTGGGTATATGCTGATCAGCCGGAGCAATTCACCCAGGCTGTCACAACCTTCCTGAAAACAGGAGTAAAAATGTAATAAATATGCCGCTGGATTCAGAGGCTGAGCAGCTACCAAAAGGCACTCTCACAGCTCAGGAAATTTATCGCGAAAGGTGAATTGAACGAGCTGGAGGAGCAGGGGTTGATACAGGCGTTTGAATATACCCATGAGCTGGCTTGGAATACTCTGAAGGGCTTTCTCCAGAGCCGTGGAGATCAGGCTATCTATGGTTCCAAAGACGCGACTCGAGAGGCATTCAAATTAGGCCTGCAGGAGGATGGTGAGGCCTGGATGGATATGATCCAGAGTCGAAAAATGACGTCCCATACCTATAACGAGGATACAGCTAAAGCAATAGTGAGCGATATTCTGTCCTGATATTTCCCCTTGTTCGAGCAGTTGCGGGAGACAATGGATCAGTTACGAGCGGGGGAGGCCAGCTGACGCACTTTGGTTTGAGCGATGAGGTGATCGACAGGATCAATACCATTTTTTTGGGATTTCCCGTGATTGATGAAGTCACCCTCTACGGCTCCCGGGCCATGGGAAATTTCAAATCAGGTTCGGATATCGATCTCACATTTAAGGGAGAGCATATTGATCATTCGACACTCTACAAGATAGAACGGGCGCTTGACGACCTGCTGTTGCCTTACATCTTTGATCTTTCCCTCTGGAGCCACATTGACAACCCGGAGCTGCTTGAACATATCGACCGGGTCGGCATCGTGTTCTATCACCATCACTGAATTTCGGAACTATTTCTAGATCGTTTTAAGCATAAAAACAAAGTGGGTATTAAATCCAACTTCTTGGCTATATATAGCAATACGCCATAGGAATTATAAGCAGGTACTACTCACTAAACCCAAACTGTGGAGTACTTGATGTCATGGATAGGGATGAATTTACGTACCTAATGGCATTTCGTGCCTGTCGCTCTTAATTCCATACTATTTCATTTCAGCTCGGTACAAACGGGGAGGCTGGAAATGGGTCGCATAGACATCAACACCGCGGCAAAAGAGATCCTTGTGAGTGAATTGGGACTCAGCGACGTTGTCGCGAATCGTGTCACACGCATGCGGCGAGGAGCGCCTTTCGTAGATGAGAAGGGGCTTCTTGAAGTGGAGGGCATAGGCCCAGCGACTGTAAGCCGCCTCTCCGGTCTGGTTTACTTTTCTCCTGGGCCAGGGGGTGGTGTGAATGTCAAGGGGGGAGCTGGCATTGAGGCAAAGGAAAGGGACCAGAAAGAAGATGAGGACATAGATCTAAGTAATATCGTGGAGGCCGAGTTGGAACTGGATGAAAAAGGGAAAATAAAGCCCAAGGGTAAGATCGATCTCGGCAAACTGCTGGATGCGGTGATTAGCGGTTTCGAGTGGTCGTCGGACAAGGATGACGATGAGGAGAAGGAAAAACGCGACAGATACAAGGATTATGCGCAGCAGTGGGAGAACTGGGATGCCCTCGACCAGGCGGCTGCTAAGGTTGATTGCCCAGAGGACAAGAAGAGACGTCTTAGAGATATTCTGCACAACATTCGGACCAATCTTCGAAACCTGGGCAGTGCGCTGCGTCGAGGAGATGACGATCAGGTAGAACAGATTTCCAATCGGATAAAGGCCTGGGCATGGGAGGCAAAACAGATCATCGAGCGTTGCAAGAAGAAATAACTGGATCCCAACCAAGAGGTAGAACAGCGTATGGCAGTCGGTGACCACCGCTATACCCAGGAACGATGGCGTTCGGTGTTGGTGCAGGTTTTGATGTCACCACACCGTCGGATTGAGCTGATAAACGATCCTTATCGCGCCGCCGAAACCTGGGGTTTTTGTGAAGGTGGACTCGCCTTCCTGCGAATTCTGCACTTAGTGGCACGTGAGGTCGGTGAGGAGAATTTCCAAATCGGAATTGATAGAGCCTACGAGTTCTTAGAGGAGAATCCGGCAGAGTGTCTGGCCATCGTTGATCGAATCGCCCGTATTAAACGCAGTCTCGATACCGCGGGTTCACTGGAGATTATTGCTACAACACTGGAAGAGAATACCGGTACAGGAAGCTGATGGGTCTCTTTCTTCCCTGCGGGCAGGTGTTGCGCCCTCCCGAAGCGGCTCTGTCTCACAAACCCCAGACCTGTGAAAGGTAATATCTGAAATCATTCTTCTCGGTGTCGTCCGAGGCCAGTGAGTCATACTCGTTGCTCAGTCCGATCTTCATGGCTAGGCTGCCGCCCTGAGTCATCGACATCTTCCATCCCAAGGTGGTGAGGTTGCGAAATTCGCCGCTCTCCTCCAGGTTGGGGTAGAAGGTGGTGTCGAAGGCGGGGGACTCACACTCGGAGAGGGTCCACCCTGCATGCAGGCCGACCAAGGAACAAACCTTGCTATGAATCCCGTGCGCGCCGCCATGGTCGGCGATTCAACTCTCTGCCGCTGGTGCAGCTATTGGCACAATGCCTTGGAGCAACCAACCTCGTTACTTACGCCACACACAATCTATTTCGACTTAGTCTTGAATAATTGGGATCTTGTGGTCTATTCACTTTTCGCTGACAGCCGGACAGCGATAGCCAGGAGCGCCGCATTCGATACAACCCGGTAGCCGGTCAAACGCTGATCTCCCGGGCGGAAGGAATGCCCGCGAAGATACTGTCGTTCATCCAGCTGCTGATATTGCGGGTCAGTGCCCTGGGTCCGACCAGCTTGAGTTGCCCGGATGAGATCGCCGTTCGATAGGGGATGTCGCCCATCCAGGTTCCGATCATGGTGCGCAGGTCGGTGGTGAAGTAGACATCCACCTCCTTGCCTGGATCTTTGACACAGACATCGACGTTGTCATCGGTGGCGACAATCCACCAGTCGCCTAATTCATCCAAGGCGGTAAATTTGAAGCGAACCACCGTCTCGTTACCCGGCAGCCGATCGGACTGGATGCTGCGCTGCAGGTAGAGCATGAGCAGTTCCACGTCCAGATCGGAATCGTTGATCTGGCCGCTCGCCCAGCGCATCCCCCAGTCGCCGATCTGTTTGATGACCGGCAGCAGCTCCTTGCCCATCTCCGTGAGGAAGTATTCATAGCTCCGCTGGCTGGGGATCTTCTTGCGCAGGATGATCCCGGAATCGATCAGATCGTTGAGCCGCTTGGTCAGGATGGTGGGGGAGATCAGGCTCAGTCCGCGCTGCAGTTCGCTGAACCGCGAGCTGCCCATCAGCATCTCGCGGATGATGAGCAGGGACTATTTTTCCCCCAGGATCTCCATCGCCTTGGCGATGGGACAGAACTGCCCGTATTCCATCAGTGCGCCTCCAACTTGGTTTTCGGAAGTGGGTTACTATGGATTACGTAGTTTTGATACTACAGATCGGAAACTATTTCCAGTGGTGGCGGAGAAATAGACCTTTTTACATCAGTCTAACGTCGGCTATCCCATGAGCTGATCACTCAATCAGTCGGGCAATGGTCGCCAATCCCCGTTCAACCCGGCTGCTCCATTCACAGGCGCAGGAGAGCCGCAGGAAATTACGGTATTTCTGCGAAGCGGAAAAGATCGGCCCGGGGGCGATACTGATACCCTGCGCCAAGAGCTTGCCGGCCAGCTCGAAACTGTCCACCTTTGCCGCCAGTTCGATCCAGATCACGAAACCGCCCTGGGGTTGAGTGACCCTGGTGCCGGCGGGAAAGTGTCTCTCCACCGCTTCGATCATGCGCTCGACCGCCCGGGCGTATTCAACCCGCACCTTGCGCAGGTGACGCTCGTAGATACCGCTTTCCAGCATTTGCGCCACCGCCAGTTGCGGGATGGTGGGTGTGGCGAGATTGGTGACATATTTCAGGTATTCGACTCTCTCCTGATAGCGGCCCGGTGCGATCCAGCCGATGCGCAGCCCGGGCGCCAGGGTCTTGGAAAAGGAGGCGCAATAGAGCACGCTGCCGGACTTGTCCCGCGCCTTGCAGGTGGAGGGACGGCGCTGGGAAAAGCCCAGATCGCCATAGACATCGTCCTCGATCAAGGGAATGCGATGCGCCTGCAATAACTCCACCAGCCGCTGTTTGCGTTCATCCGGCATGCAGTAACCGAGGGGGTTGCTGTAGTTGGGCACGGCGACACAGGCCTTCACCGGCCATTGCTCCAGGGCCAGCTGCAATGCCTCGAGAGAGATGCCCTCGCGCGGGTGGGTCGGGATCTCCAGCGCCTTGAGTCCCAGGGAATCGATCACCTGCAGCAAGCCATAGAAGGTCGGCGATTCGATGGCCAGCACATCCCCTGGTGAGGTGAGGGCTTGCAGTGCGAGTGTCAACGCCTCCTGACAACCGTTGGTGATCACAATCTCCTCCGGCCGCAAGGTACAGCCGGACTCCGCCATGCGCCGGGCGATCTGCTGTCGCAGCTCCGGTGCGCCGGGTGGAAACTCATAGGCGACCGAACGGGTCCGATGGCGGCGGGCGGCGCTTGACAGGGCAAGTTCTATGGCACGGCCGGGCAGGAAGCTGGAATCGGGCACCGCGGCGCCGAGTTGGACGATGTCGGGATTGTTGGCGGCCTTGACCAGTTGCATCGTCAGCCCCTGTCCGGTGACCGGGCGTGGACGACTCTTCGGTTTTGAGATCCCCGGTTCCGGCATGGTGACATTCGGGCGTGAGCGGACAAAGAACCCCGAACGGGCCCTGGCTTCGACGTACCCGTCATCCTCGAGCCTCCGATAGACGGCGACGGCGGTGGCCACACTGGTATCGCGTTGCCGGCTGAAGACCCGGACACCCGGCAACCGGTCTCCGGCCCGAAAGATCCCCTGTTCAATTTGATGGGCGACTTCCGACGCCAGTTTCTCGTATAGATAGTCCATGCTACGACCGGTACAGATGACCCGTTAATGGAACGGTACAGAAAAAGAGATTGATTAACTGTACCGTAACAATATATTGATATTGAAACTGTAATGTCTGGCGGATTACCGCTAAAGTCAAGCAGAGTGAAAAACCGGGAGATGCAACATGATGCAGGAAATCTTTATTGTCGATGCCTTTGCGGAGCGGCCCTATACGGGTAACCCCGCCGCTGTCTGCCTGCTCGATCAGGCGCGTGAGGATCGCTGGATGCAGGCGGTTGCGGCCGAGATGAACCTGTCGGAGACGGCGTTTCTGGTGGCGCGGGATACGGGCGCCTGGGAACTGCGCTGGTTTACGCCCAAGACCGAGGTCGATCTCTGCGGCCATGCGACCCTGGCCTCCGCCCACGTGCTGTGGAGTGAGTTCGGGGTGGGGCCTGAGACCTTGCGCTTCCATACCCGCAGCGGCCGGCTGACGGCCGTTCGGGATAATGAACGGATCGGCCTCGATTTTCCGGCCGATCCCCCTACGCCGGTCTCCACGCCCGACGGTCTCATCGAAGCATTGAACGCCGAGCCCGAATCGGTCTATCGGGGACGCGAGGTTTTGCTAGTGGTGCTGACCCATGCCGCTGAGCTGTGTGCTCTCGAACCGGACATGGGCCGCCTGGCCAGACTGGATGCCAGGGGCGTGATCGTCACCGCCGAGAGTGACCGATCTGAATATGATTTCGTCTCCCGTTTCTTCGCGCCGCGCGCGGGCATCCCCGAAGACCCGGTGACCGGCTCCGCCCACTGCACCCTCGGCCTCTACTGGGGTGAGCGGTTCGGCAAATCGGCGTTGCAGGGGTTTCAGACATCGGCGCGCGGCGGCACGGTGGCCGTCCGACTAAAGGGCGAGCGTGTCGAACTGTGGGGAAGGGCGGTTACCACCTTGAAATGCATGCTTTATGCGTAATGCCCTGCTGAGATTTTGTAATTAATCACCTTCAAACAGGATATTACGGCCAGATTATTCCAGGTGAGGCACAGCTCATGAGTATTCGCAGATCCAATCACCAATAGTTCAAATCGATAGAGGGATAACAATGAAAGTAAACAATAAGATCTTGATTGTACTGGTAGCCACGCTTTTGATCGCCTTTGCGGGTTGCAGTCCGGTTCAAAGCCTGAATAGGGAACGGGTGTCCACGGTAACCGCGGGGGATGGCAGCGTGATTACCTACGGTGTGCGCGGACAGGGCGAGGTTACCGTCGTCTTTATTCATTGCTGGACATGCAATCATGAATTCTGGCGGCCGCAGATCGACTACTTCGCACGACAACATAGAGTCGTGTGGTTGGATCTGGCGGGCCACGGGCTGTCCGGGAGCAATCGCCGGGAATATACCATGGCAGCCTTCGGTGAGGATGTGGCAAGCGTCGTCAATGAGATTAATGGAGATAGCATTGTCCTGGTGGGCCACTCCATGGGAGGGCCGGTAGCGATTGAGGCCGCCGAATCACTTGGCGACAGGGTGATAGGAATCGTTGGGGTCGATACATTCTATACCCCCTTTCAATACCCAAAATCCGAAGCAAAGATCGAGGCCTTTGTAAAACCCTTCAAGGATGATTACACCAGCGCGGTGGAACAGCTGGTTCGCTCCATGTTTAGACCTGAGGCGGACCCGGAATTAGTGACTTCAATTTTCGAGCAAATGTCCGTCGCGAACCGGGAAATGGGTATTGATGCAATGTACGAAATATTCAGCTGGCATGCGAAGGGAGGCTCCTCCGCCCTGGATAGGTATTCCGCTAAACTCCGTAATATCAATGCGGCGCCAACGGAAACAGAGACGGCCGTACATGCAAGCGTCACCCCGATTTCCGGTGTGGGTCATTTCGTGGCGCAGGTCAAGCCTGATGAGTTCAACGAGGTCTTGAGTATGATCATTGATGAGTATCGAGCCGACTAGGCCGTTGCTGGATTCTACAGGTTCGAGGAGATGATGAATGGTGGAGTTTCTGGAAGCCAAAGAGGGGGATTACCAGGCCATCTGTGATCTGGTCAGCAGTCCGGATGAGCTCTATTGGGTCCATCCCCGGGGCCACTACCCCTGGACCCCGGAGCAGATCCGGCGCCTGGCGTCAGAACGCAAGGAGCTGACCGTCGCGGTGCGGGAGGGGGAGATCCTCGCCTTTGCCAATCTCTACGATCTCCAGCCGAAGTCACACGCCTTTATCGGCAATCTGATCGTGGGTTCGGGCTACCGCAAGCAGGGCATAGGTCGTGAAATGCTCAGACATATGCTGGCCCTGGCCGTTGAAAAATATCGACTGGCGGAGGCGCGAATCTCCGTCTTCAGCCACAACGTGCAGGCACTGCTGCTCTATGCCGATCTGGGATTTACGCCATATGGGATTGAGGAACGGCGAGATCTCCATGGGGAGAGGGTGGCCCTCGTGCATTTGGCGAAGAACCTGGACACCGAACTCACATCCTTGTGTCGCTGAATGGCCCGAACTGATTTTCCAGTGTCACCAGCGTCGAGCGTCTCGGCCGGCCACGGAGCAGGGCGGCCAGGCCGAAAACCTGACCGGCGCGAACGGGCGTGACTGAGTCCGAGCCGGCGCCGGGGCTGCCGGTACGGATCTCGCCACTGCCTTCGAGCAGGACGAACAGCTCCTTGCCATCCTCTCCCCGGCGCATGACGGTCTCTCCCGCCTGGTATGCGCGGACCTCACTCATCAGGATGACACGCTTGACCTGACGCGGTTGCATGCCCTGAAACAGGCCGCAGTTGTTGATCAGCTCCCGGCGCAGATCGATGGACAACAGGTCCCACAAGCTGGTCAGGCGCGTGGCCGACAGCAGGATAGGCGTGACGAAGAAGTTGGCGTAGTAGGCCAGCAGGATGACCATGCTGCTCAACAGGCCGAAACAGGCGATCGGGGTGAAGCTGGAGAAGATCAAGACCCCCAGACCCAGGGAGAGCGCGATGGTCGCGGTGGTGATCGGCATGGCCTCGGCGCGCATGGTCGCCTCGATGGCCCGGGTTGCGTCTTTCCGCCGCGCCAGTTCACGATTGTAGCGCACCATGAAGTGCATGGTGTTGTCCACGCAGATGCCCAGGGCGATCGCCGCGATCATGGAGGTTCCGCTGTCCAACGGGATACCGGCAAACCCCATGACGCCGAACAGCATGACCACCGGCAGCAGGTTCGGCACGATGGCCAGCAGCCCCGCCTTCATATTGAGGAAGAGCAATGAGATTACCACGAAGATCACCAGCAGCATCAGGCCAAGGGATTT